>JBEKSO010000018.1:0-20405 GCA_049516935.1 Thermoguttaceae bacterium | reverse complement strand
ATAATTGCCTTTAGCGACCGTGCCATTATCGGCGGGTGCAAGCGCGTCGGAAGTCGGCATGAGCAATCATCAATATCCGATGTTTCGCGGTACGCAACCTAAAAACGCAACCTTAATCTGGTTATCTACATAAATTTATGTCACATTACATCAAGGGGCAAAACACTTTGCTCCTCCCATGCTTCTGAGGTGGATAGTCATGTCGTGGGGAATGAAGACGCTTATAATGATAATGCTGGAAATGACTGCCTTTTTCCCTTATGTGAAACTACCCCTTAAGAATGGTTCGTAAGGTTTTTCCTTAACCAAGATGTGTTATTGCAGCCCATATTGACCGCGCTTATCATGATCCTGGAGTCCGCACTAATGACCGATGCAGAGGTTATTTTTCAAGCCCAGCGTTTTAGCGTCGAGCGCGTGCTGCAAGTCGCTCGGGACGGCTCCAAATACGTTCGGGAAATCGTCCGCCATCCCGGAGCGGTGGTGATCCTGCCGTTTCTGGACGACGGCCGGGTGGTATTCATACGCAATTATCGAGCGGCAGTGAACGAAACCCTCATCGAATTGCCGGCAGGCACCCTCGATCGTTCCGAGGATCCGCTGTCTACCGCTAAACGCGAACTTGCCGAAGAGACCGGATATAGAGCCGGAAACATGGAACTTTTACTGACGTTTTGCATGTCTCCGGGCATTCTGGACGAAAAAATGCACTTGTTTCTGGCAACCGCCTTAACGTCCGGCCGGATGGCACTGGAGCAGGGCGAAGATATCCAACCCTTCTCCCGCACTTGGGATGAAGCGCTTGCCATGGTCCGCCGCGGTGAAATCCGCGACGCCAAAACCCTGGTGGGATTGCTTTACTACGAACGGTTCATGCGATAAGATGCCCGGCGCCGGTCGCCTAAAAAAAGCCGATATCATGAAGATGACCCACGATTCCCGCCCACATGCCCCCGGCCTGGGACCCAACCAAACCGATTGCGCTTATAACCGTCATGAGTATCATGGCCAAAACCATCGCATATTCAACGGCTGTAGCCGCCTCTTCTTCCAGGAAAAAATTATTTAAAAACCGCATGGCAAAGCCTTCCTGTCCGACCCGCCGGTCGATGGGATACCGCGGCGCACTGTAATAAGTTCTTCCGATCGAGCCGCTTTATCTTGTCAATCTGCCGCCTGCACATTTGTACGGAATTTATCCGTATCGTTCAGCCTATACGACGTGCCCGCGTTTCCCGAAAGCAAAAGGTGAAAAGCTTTATGTCTCTAAATCAAATCTATGTTATTCATCAAGAGTGTCAAACTTTTATTCCAAGCGATTTAATACTATTGAAAGATATGATTACAGCAAATTTGATTATATTACAGCCAAATTGGCGATCTAGTGTTGACTTTTTTATACAATATGCCTTTATATCTTTGATGCTCTCCGCCCAAAATACTCAAAAAACTCGCATTTTGATGATTTTGTAGATTAATCGGGTTTGTTTAAATAATCTGTTTTCAATAACGGACAAATTTGGTTTTGTTGCACGTTGTTCCGCATAAATTACGATACCGGCACCTCGGCTATCTCCATCTTCGCCGAGTGTAAAAGACTAGCCCGAAGCGTAAGCGAGGGTAAATTTTTTCGCCATCCCTCGCTTGCGCTTCGGGCTAGTGTGAATTCATGAATAATACGGGTTAGCGGTCGCCGGGCGCTAGGCTAACGCGAATCCTGAAAGCCGGCGTCTGAAAGCAAAGAATCAGCCGTTTCGAGTCTTGCCCTTTTTAGGATGGGCTTCCAGCGAGCTGCAGCGTTTGCAGCGGAATTGCTGCGAACTGAGTTTCCCCCCGCATTTGCTGCAGCGGCGCTCCCTTAATTTCCTGGCAAACTTGGTACGCGGTCGAAGTCCCATATACAATCGTTCCTTTGTATCGAATAAACACCTTGTTTTAGGTTATACCTTGTTCCTACGGTCCTCCGCGGGAACACATTTCAGCGTCGTCCCACGCCGGAGTGCGGAAACGCGTGTAAAAAGTCGGGGCAAATGGATTTGAACCAGCGACCTCTTGGTCATCATTAATATTCTATCAGCTTTAACGTAAGACAGTATCACGTCGGCGTATTGCTTCTAATTTATGGGCGCTTATCTTGGTTTTGCGCGTGGCGCCGACAAGAATGTTCCAGAGGCGTTGTACTTCCGACAGATTATCGACAGAGCGGCTCATTTCCAAAATAGCGTTAATCTTTCTGATTGCTTCGGCTTCGGCTTCCACAAAAGCGATCTCTTTAGTAATTCGCTTGTCTGCAAACCACTTGACAACTTCAGTCCAACGCCATAAAGGAGAAGACTTGGTTACACTGGACATCGGCGGTGGAAATCCACCTGGTCCCCGCACTCCTGTAACGAGCTGACGGACGCTTTCTCGACTCCGATTCACTCTTCTGGCTATTTCCGAGGCATTCACTAAATCATCCGGCTCAATTCTTATTGCCGTAAAACCCGCTTTTCGTACATCCCGGATTGCAGATTGGAGAGCCTCCTGAAGGTTATTTGCATCTCTGTCAAAATCCAAATATGTTACTCCGTCCCGATTCCCGAGTAGAGTATCGTCACAGCCCGCCTCGAACAAAGCATCCTCTACCTGTTGAGTGATTTCAGGCACGTCGGCAAGCACCAAAGTGAACGAATAAGTTTTTTTGCCGTGCATTTTATTTTTCACCGCCATGAGTGCAATTTCGCACCTTCTGTTTTATACGTTTTGCGTGATCCTCCGGATTTCGCGGCGTAGACCAGATTGAATACATGCAACCGCCACGCTGAGCAAAGGGGCAATATCTACGGCCCCATGCGTGGCCGCTTGCTTGTTCCAGTCTCCAACCCTTGCTAATAGCAAAGCGGACGGCTGCTTGAATTTCTTTGTTTGGACGACGTAGCCTTGTCATCTAATGAAGTATATCCGTCGGTGTTGACAGTTGTCAACAGCAAATCGCTTGAAATTGTCCTGATCGTAAGTACAATCAGGCGAGTTGTTTTTGGTGCTTTTTGGCACGATTGGGCACAAACAGGGTTTCAGTCGCGTTAAAATGAGCATATTTAGGTGTATAGATAAGAAAAAAGCGGATTTTACGGCTTCCATAATTGATTGTAATGTAATGAATTATAAGTCGGGGCGACTGGACGCCAATTGAACTTTTTCTCAAAGGCACGACAGGCATTGAACCGCAGGTTTAACGCCTCATTATTGTCTTCGTCCAGTACGCCCAACCACCGGATCAGAGCGGATTATTGCCGGGTGGTCAAGACTGTCGGCAGCGGTTTTATCCGAGTCTATTTTCGCTTTCGAGTTTTTTAACAGTACGGAAGTTCCGGCCAAGCAAAACAATCAGCCCCCACTTGTGGCGAAGCATACTCCCGGCTATGCTGACAGAATTGGAAATCACGTCACAGGGCAAGTTGGCAGGCAAGAATAACGCCATGGTTGAGCAGTTCATAAGCGAGGCGATTCAGCCGATCTCAGAAACAATTGACACAACTCGGATGGGCAGCGGAGAGCCGGGGCTTCCCATGCAGTTCCGATGGAGATCGGAAATCGTACGCATTACACAAGTGCTCGGCACGTGGCGGGAGACCGGCCCTTGCCATCATGGCAGCGGCGAACAATATGTACGCAAGCACTGGTTCGAAGTGTTGACTGACTCCGGCATGAAAATGAAGATTTACTTCGAACGTCAAGCCCGATCGGCAAACAATAAGAAACGGTGGTGGCTGTTCAGCACCGAAAGCTCATAGGAGCCTTATCTTGAGAAGTTCCCTAGAAGGCACTGGCGGAGCCAGTGGCACACCTAAACAGCGCCACCCTGCCGTGGATCTGGTCTTGATCGGGCGAAAACAGGCGCGAAAAACAGATCAGGGGGGTGGTTCTTGATCTGTTGCGCTCACCCGTTAAATTGAGGGCAACATCGGCTGCCGGACGTTCTCGGTAACGAACGATTTTCGGAATGCACGAACTTGGCTGGATCACTTGGTTCAGCCGCGCACACCCAATCGCTGGCAGCGTTTCAGCGGCTGCCTTGATGTCCGACCTTGCCTGCCCCGTTAACCGGCGGGTCGCCTGTTAGAAGCCTTTGTGGGAGCAGCAGGACAATGCCGCCGGATTCTCTTGAGCTGTATATGGATCACTAGCGTGGCACAAGTTAAGGCAATATCTATCTGATTCGACTGTACTACCCTACCAATGGAACGGGTTCTCGAAGGCTTTCTATTATCGCGCGCAGGAAATGCGTTGAAACGGGCCCTAAAAAATCTGAGGCTACATCATAGATATTGACAAGTAATATAAGCGTGGTAATTTGGATAGATGTTAAGAGACAGTACTTGTCACGCATATTAACTAATTAGGGGAATTCATAGTAGTTTTACGGTATATCTGGTGCCAAAGGGGTCATTTTGTGGCGCGTGCTTGAGCGGGATTGCTTAGCCATCCCGTTCAGGAGGTCGGATTATGATTGCCCGACAATCGTATCGATTCCACACGGGCGCTGGTCGGCGTAAGCGAGTTGTTCATTCGCGTCGTTTGATGTTCGAGACTCTAGAGCGGCGCAGTCTTCTATCGGCGACTGTACCGGTCGATCCTCTCGCAGTCTATCCGGATCTTGTCAACCGGCAGGTAACCTCCGACGCCAATGTTCAGCAGATGCCGTCGATCGCGGTGGATCCGTTGGATGCTAAGCACCTGGTGCTGGCCTTCATGGACTATTCCCTGGTGCAGACTGGCTATGCGGGGATAGGCGTGGCGGCGTCTCATGATGCCGGAGACTCGTGGAATTACAGTTCGGTTCCGCTTCCCTCGGGCTTTGAGCAGGGGGCGGCCGACCCGATCGTGCGTTTCGATGATCAAGGTCACGTCTTTGTCAGCTTCATGGCGGTCACGTACTTGGGCGAGCACGCGCCGCTGAGCAATCCCAATTACGAGGATCGTGCACTCGGGATACAATCCAATAACGGCATTTTTGTGGCGCGCAGCGATGACGGCGGCTTGACTTGGAACGCCCCGACGACGGTGGTTTCCAACTCGTATCTAGATCACGATGTGATTTTTGACATCATTCCCGATCTGGCGATCGATACCTACACGAATAGTCCTTATCACGGCAACATGTACGCGACTTGGACGCGGATCTATCCGAGGGGCCAATTTCCAAGCCACCCGGAATATCAAGGTGGCACCGATGTTATGATCGCGGTCTCCAGCGATGGAGGCCAAAGCTGGGAGACCCAAGTGCAGCAGGATCAATCCGGCGATTCCATTTCGGTCGTTCAAGATCCAATAAACGCGGACGGCGGTCTGCCCGGCGTAGGGGCCGTCACCCAGTCCCAGTTGGCGATCGGCGCGGACGGTAAAATCTACCTCTCCGAGTTTGGCGGCGGAGATTTCGCCATTAACGTGTCGAGCGACGGCGGTAAAAGTTTCCTCCCTCCCAACCATACGACGGGGCAGCAACTTGCCTTCGGCACGGGGAATCTGGCTTGGGTGAGCGAGGACGGTCTGCCGACCAATCAGTTCCGCACCTGGTCAGTGCGGGCAATTGCCGCCGATCCTACCCATCCGCAACAAGTCTATGCGGTAGACGTGATGCCGGTAACGGACAAGCTCGGGGAGCGGATTGACGCGGCCGACGCATTCTTTGCCGGTTCAAGCAACTCGGCCGACACTTGGCAACCCTCCAAGGTCTTGAACGACGACAACGGCGGCCAGAGTGCGACCGGTTCAAGCACGGAGGATGTCATCTCAGGTCAGGCGATGCCGCGATTGGCGGTCGACGGGCAGGGCAACATCGGCGTGATCTGGTACGACACGCGGCGCGACCCGGCCGATCACCTGCTGGACGTCTACGGCACGGTGAGCACTGACGGCGGCCAGACTTTCAGCCCGAACTTCCGCATCACGGACGTCTCCTTTGACGCCGATAACGGCAAGTTTACCGACGGGGCGGGCAAAGATGATTATTATCTGGGCGATTACCTCGGCTTTGCGATGGCCGATGGCACTGCCTATGCCGCCTGGACGGATACACGCATGGGCAACCAAGACATTTACTTTGCTAAATATCCCATCCGGCCGGCCGTGCCGCCGTGGAACGATCGTTACGAAGCAAACGATACGCCGGCGGCTGCCACTGATCTTGGGCAGGTAATCCAGCGCACAGTGCCCAAGCTGGCGATTGCGGCGGGCGATGAGGATTGGTTCCGTGTGGAAGCGGCCGCCACGGGCGATCTGGTCGCCACAGCCATGCTCGACGGCCAAACTGCCTCGTCCGCCGGTCTGCGAATCGAACTCTGGGACAATACCGGCTCAACACTGCTGGCCAGTGGAGAAGATGTCCTAAATGATGCGCAGATCGTGATTGGCCAGGAGGCTCGTTTACCTGGTCACTCCGGGCAGAGCTACCTGGTGCGGGTGCTGGGTGCAAACAACGCGGAGAACGTGCCTTACAGTTTACACCTCCAGTCGCTCACCGCCGACTTGGGTACCTGCGTTTTTAAACAGGTGGATGGAAGCATCGAGTCGGGCTCCGCCGCGCTTTACCGCGTGACCGCTGCCGCGGCCGGCTCGCTGAATGTACAGGTGACCGGCGGCGACAACGCTCAGGGAGAGTTCAAGTTTCAGATTCTCGATCCGAAAACCCTTGCCGTGCTGGCGTCCAGTCCGTCCGACCCATCGCTTGCGGCTTCCTCTTTGGAACCGAACGACTCGATCGGCCAGGCGAACGACACCGGACTGGCCGAGCTGGGATCGGTGACAATACACGGCCTGATTGGCGACGGCGACTTCGGCGGCATATCGGGCGATTACGATTTTTACCGCTTTCACGCAGCCGCAAACGAAATAATCACTGTCAATCTGGATCCCAAGGTCTTTAGCAGCAGCCTGGATGGCGTGCTCGTGCTCTACAACAGCACCGGCAACGCTCTGCTGGATTCTCCGGAAGATTCGGGCAGTAATGGAGACCCCGAATCGTTTAGCTACCGAACCCAGTCTACGGGCGATTATTATCTGGCCGTCTACGGTTATGGAAGCGATCTTCCTACTGATCCGTCTACCCCGGGCACGGGAAATGGGGTAGGCAGCACTGGACAATACCAACTCACAATCACGGCCAAGCCCGTGGGACCGGGAGCAAGCAAAAACACAACGCTTTCCATCCAAGAGGGCCAAAGCCTGCTCCTGCTGGTCTCCGGCGAGGGGACATCCAGCGGCGACTTCAGCCTGCAACTCACAAATCTCGACCAGTTTTCAGTATCCAACAATGCATCCCTCTTTGTCCCGGACGGTCTGGGCGCTTCGTCGGTGGCAATGGCCGATCTTAACCGCGACGGTAAGAAGGACTTAGTAGTTGCCAACACGCTGAGCAATACAATCAGCGTGTTTTTGGGTAACGGCGACGGCACCTTTCAATCGCCTCGCCAATTCGAAATCGGCGCCTTCGCGACCTCGCTTCGAGGATTGCTCCTACAAGGATTGCCCAGCTATGGTCGGGCCGTCAGCGTTGCGGATCTAAACGGCGACGGCATCCCCGACGTGGTGGTCACAAACTGTACTTCCGCCGATGTCTCCGTGTTGTTGGGACGGGGGGACGGTACGTTTGTGTCTCAGCGCCGGTTTGATGCCGCCACGTCGCCCATTGCCCTGGCCGTGGGGGACCTCAACGGCGATCAGAAGCCCGATCTGGTAGTGATCGACTCGCCCCAAGGATCCGAGGTTACAGTCGCGGCTCTCATTGGCCGGGGGAATGGGACCTTTATGCCCCAGCAATCCCTGCTTTTACCGTCTAATGGAGCCTATCCTCCCGGCGACGTTGTGATAGCCGATTTTAATAATGATGGAATCGCCGACCTGGCCGTCAGCGGCCGCAACAAACCGGGTGTTGTGATCCTTCTTGGAAACGGCGACGGAACGTTCAGGGATGGCGGGAACATTGATAACAATAACATGAGTCAAAGTTTGGCGGTGGGCGATGTCAACGGCGACGGCAAACCTGACATTATTAACACATGGGACGATCAAAACGGCTGCTCGGTTTTTTTGGGCAATGGAGACGGCACGTTCCAGAACGCAATGTCTTCCATCTTTACAGGCCAGAACCCGGTTGTCGTGGCGGTCGTCGATTTTGGGAGCCAGGTTACGCTCCCCGGCGGATCGATTGCACTGGGAGCGCCGGATGGAAATCTTGATCTCGTGGTGGCCGATTGCGGAGTAGCGAGATCTAACTCTGTTGTCGGTGTTCCTGAAATCGTGCTCCTTCCCAATCTCGGGTTTGATGCGCAAGGCCGGTTCCTGGGTTTTGGCCGGCCCATCCAACTTGCGAAGGCCAAGTCGCCTCAGGCATTGGCGGTCGGCGACCTCAACGGCGACGGCCTGCCGGATATCGCCGTAGTGGATCGGGATGGGATTTTGACGCTCTTTGGCAAGCCTCCGACGATTGCACCCAACAACACACCCCAGACCGCCCGCGATCTGGGCGCCGTGGTCCATCTGGCGGAGCCCACGCTGACCATCGTCCCCGGCCACGAGGATGCCTGGTACAGGCTTACCGTGCCGACCGAATCCGTCTCGGGCGCAGGCGACGAAATCATCGATTTCTCGGCCCTATTCCAGTACACCGAAGGGGCTGGACTTTCCATGGAAGTCAGCATCCGCAACGCGGACGGCACGGCCGGCAATCTGTTGGGTTCCGGGGAACGATTGCGGATCCAAGCCCGTCAGGGGGAAGAACTCCTCTTGCACGTCTTCGGCGTTACAGGCGGCGGCAGCGCCCTTGGAGCCGGGGCTTATACCCTGGTGATCGATGTGCTGCCACAGGTTGCCGCAATCGACGCCGAGGCATTGTTGCCGGGCGGGAATGGCCGACCCGGAGGGCCGACAACCAGCATTGTCATCACCCTGCAAGGGGATCGGCTCGATCCAGCCGCCGCTGAGGATACGGCCAACTACACGGTGACCTACCTGGGCCAGGACGGCCTGCCCGGCACGGCGGACGATCGAGTCATCTCCCTGTCGAGCATCGTTTACAATCCAGGGGCTAACGTCGAGGCGTCCAGCGGCCAGAACTTCCCCACTGCCGTCAGGCAAACGGTCACACTTCTTGTCGATGATCCATTGCCGGCCGGGTCATATATGATCCAGCTTTCCCCGCGGATTCAGGCCGCAGCGTTTACCGAAGGGGAACTTGATTTGCTTGCCGATAAATCGAGTTTCAACGGGCATCCGGCGGTCTCGGACATCGGCGGCCAAATCACCGAAGGAATTCGCCTCAAAGCAGTGGATCTGGTGCTGGAAGCCGGTGCGCTGGGAAATCTGGACGTCTTCGAAGAGGGCACCCAGTTCTTGACCCAGCTTCAAAACGATCTTGGGGCGACGTTGGATGCGATCCTCACGCGCCTGGGAGATGATCCGTCGGTGATCACTTCGATTTCCAGGGACATCCTGGAGCGGTTGGGAAAAAGCCTTGGCGAGCCCGGCCATCGACCGACTTCGATCTTGGCCATCTTTCTCGACCCGGTTTCCTACGGTCTGGCCAGTCTGGCCGATGGCGGCCGGACCGTGTACAACCTGCAAACCGACACCCTGTCTAACAATCTTTCCAAGACATTCGTCGAGGTGGGCGGCAACGTGGAGCTGATCGTGGTCGCCGATGCAGCGGGGACTTACCAGTTGAATATCGCCGACGTGCCGAAACTGGCCCGCGGCACTGCGGTCTTATTGGGAGCCAATGGAGACAAAGTGGATACGCAGCTGACGACCGAGGCAATCCGGCAGGGGCAACGGAGTTTTACGCTGTCGATGGACAGCAATCCCCCGCCCGTCAATCCCCCACCCGTCAATCCGTCGCCCGTCAATCCCACGCCCGTCAATCCCACGCCAAATAATCCCCAGCCAGGCAATCCACCGTCCAACAGTTTCTCAGCCGCCAAAGCAGCCTTCCTGATTGCCTCTTTAGCCCATGCCGCGACAACCCTGGAGGTATCCGCGACGCCATCTCAAGAATCTATCCCTAGTCCCGAGGGTGGCTATTCTTCGCCGATGGACACAGCGTCCGGAGGTACGGATTCGGCCCGATTAGATTCGTCCCTTAGCGCGGACGTGTCTTACATCTGCGGCGTCACGACGGAGAATAAAAGCGAACCGGGTGACAATGCGCAGCCGGGTGACAAAACGCAGCCGGACAACAACATGGAGCAGCCGGATGGAAACTCGGAGGACGCCCCCAAGGAGACCGGCGATATCATCCTCTTGTTGATCAAGTCGTTATTCGACGCCCTGAGGAAAGCACTGTCATTGTAGACTCCGCCCGGCCGCAGGCCGACTCAATGAGCCTTATACTTTTCGGCAGCGGAATTGTCCAGGAGGCGCTGAAAGTCAGACCTGTTGCGTAGGGGCTCAAAGTCCGGTTCCCGATGGATTTGTTCCAGCTCGTCGGCAATAGCGCCTTCTTGTTTAGCGCGCTGGACTGCCCGTTGCAGCAAAGCCACGGCCAAATCCTGGCGGCTGGCGGCCTGATCATCGTGCAAGAGTGACAGCCTAACCTGAATACAGGCCAAGTTGTGGAGGACGAGGTAATCCTCGGCCCCGTTGAGGAGGGCATAAAGACTCTCGATGCCGGCGGCCGCGGGGATATTCAGCCGGGCATTGGCGTAGCCCAGTCCCGCGCGGGCCCAGGGATTGGCCGGATCGCGCTGCAGCGCCCAAGAACAATCGGCTTGACCCTCGGCATATCGCTCGGCCAAGAGGTATGCCCAGCCGCGTTTGATGTGTAGCTTGATATGGTCCGGGGACAGTTCCAGGCCTCGACTATAGGCTTGGATTGCATCGGGCACTCGACCGTAGCGCTCGAAGGCAACACCCAGGTCGTCGAACAGTGCAGTGGACTGATCGCCCAATTCCACGGCTTTTTGCAGTTGCTCCAGCGATAGGTCCAATACTTGTTTTTGCACGGCCTCGCGCAACTCCTTTTGCACGATTGCCGGCAATTCGGAACTGAGGTGGAGCAGGTGTCGCCCCCGTTGCTCATAGGCTTGAGGCGACTGGGGATTGAAGTCAGGTCCGGCCTCCAGGCGGGCTAGAGCCGTCAGGTCCTCCAGTCCCGCTTCGGCTTTGTGGAGCAAGAAGAAAGTCTTCGCCCGAACGGCATAAACAGGCAAGAAGCTCGGCCGCTGGGCAACCACATAGTTGAACTGCTTCAGGGCCTGGTCAAGGTTGCCAAGGTCCAGATAAATCTGTCCGCTGTAGAAGGCGGCTTCGATCAGCGCGGGTTTTCCCGGCGAGGCGCGCAAGAGGGTTTCGAATTCATCCAGGGCCTCCGCAAACTTCTCCTTTCCCTGGAGCCACAAGGCTACACCGTAGTTGAGCCTGGCGGGCAGGAAATCGGGGTGCTTATCGACCGTCCGCTTCAGGTCGCGCTGGGCATCATCGAAACGCCCAAGCAGTGCCCAAGCCAATCCCCGAGCGCTGTATCCCCACGGCGCTTCCGGCCTGAGGGCAATACAGGTAGTGAAGGCTTCGACCGCCTCCGACCCTCGGCCCAGGCTCAGATAGCAGCGTCCCAGTTGGAGGTGAGACCAGTAATGATGCGGATCGATCTCCAAGGCTTCATAATAGGCTTTTACCGCCTTATCCAAAAGGGACCGTTTGGCTTCTCGGCTAGCGCTGTCTTGGATTGCGTCCGGCGCGCGGGCGAGTTGCATTCGGTAATTCTCCCCTTCAAGAAAATGATCCAGAGCGCTGGACCGCGTCGCCGGATCGTCCGCAAGCTGGTCCGCACGGACCGCTTTGGTTTCTTCCTTTAAAGAGCGGAGCACGCGGGCCTGGAGCCGATAGTAGCTTCGGGAAGGTTCCCTGAGAGAAGCGGCTTGTTCAAGCAAGCCGAGGAGTTCCTTGGGGTCTTCTGCGTCTCGGGAGAGTCCTGCCTGCGCCCGCAACAGAAGTAATTCATAAAGGTCTTCTTTTACCGGTCCTATTTCATCATACAAGGGAAGGCGTTCCACCCGGTCTCCCCATTTCTTGATCGTAGCCACGGCGACTTGGGCGCATGCCTCGCCCCGATCAAGGTTGTAGTAGGGAACCCGTTCGTCGGATGCGTCCGTGCCGCCGATGTAAAACTGCGTCTCATCCTTGAGATAGCGGAAGTTGGCCACGTTTTGACGGGCCTCCTCCTGTAGTTCGAGCCGCTGCGCTTGCCGCAGCTTGGCGAAGCCAAAGAGGATTGCGGCTGCCACTAGGATTGCCGCCATGGTCCTGCCCAGTGCCTGTCGATGCCGTTTCATCCATCGCCAAGCGCGCTCGGAGATCCGTTCCCGGTAGACGGACACCGGCTCACCGGCCAGGAATCGCTCGACGTCCCCGGCCAGGTCCTGCGCAGTCGGGTAGCGGTCTTGTGGATAGTGAGTGATCGCCTTCAGGCAGATCGCTTCCAGCGGCGGGGCGATCTCTCGGTTGATTTTTCGCGGGGCGACGGGATCGACGGTTCGGGCCAACTCGACCAGTTCCGTGTAGCTCGAACCGCAGCGTGGCGGCTGATTGGTGAGGATTTCGTAGAGCGTGGCGCCCAGCAGATACACATCGGTCAGCGGATCGGCGATATCCGCACGCCCTTCAGCCATCTCGGGCGACATGTAGGGAGGTGCGCCCAAAATCGACCCTCCGTGAGTCTCGGTCGATCCGTGTGAGTAGCTCAGCCGCACGGATGGAGGAGCACTTTCGGTTGTGGTTTCCTCGGTATCCGTGATCACCTTGGCCAACCCCCAATCCAAAACGAGCGTTTCGCCGTAGGGGCCAAGCATGACGTTATCCGGCTTGAGATCACGGTGAACCACGCCGCGACTGTGCGCAAAGGCCACGGCCTGGCACAGGTCGACAAAGGCCTTCAACAGCCTCTTCCACTCGACTTCTCGATCCGAACCCGCCGGTCCATGCGGCGAATAATAATGCCGGATGGCCTCTTTGAGGGTCCTCCCGCGGACGAATTTCATCGCATAGAAAGGCCGCCCGTCAGCGTCCCGGCCCAGTTCATGAACCGGCACGATGGCTGGGTGCTCCAACTGGCCGGTGATCTGTGCCTCGATGTCAAAACGGTCTTGTAGTTCCGCGCGGTCGCTCCGCAGTTTCTTTACCGCCACCTGGCGATTGATCTGACGGTCTTCGGCCAGCCATATCTCTCCCATGCCCCCACGGGCAATAAAACGCCGAACACAATAGCGATCGCCGCATTCGGAAGGTACGGCGGAATGGTACACTCCCGTGGGCGGCACGGGGTCCACCTGGCTGGCAGCCCGAAAAGGCTCCGCCAGGCGTATCATCTCGTCGTGTTCCGCAAAGAACGCCCTCAGTTCGTCCGCCAACTCCGGGTGGCGCGCCAGCAGTTCCTGCTGGTCCGGGGTCTGCTTGGCTTCAAGCGCCTTTAGGTAATCGGCGAGGACCGCTTGCAGTGTCTCATCGGGGGTGATGGGACGATATTCTATGGTGAACGGCACGGGGTCCTGCTGGCTGGCGGCCCGAGAAGGCTCCCCCAGGCGTATCAGCCCGTCGTGCTCCGCAAAGAACGCCCTCAGTTCGTCCGCCAACTCCGGGTGGCGGGCCAGTAGTTCCTGCTGGTTTGGCGTCTGCTTGGCTTCAACCGTCTTAAGGTAATCGGCGAGGACCGCTTGCAGTTTCCCGTCGCGGATTGAGAATCCTTTTTTTTCATCCGCCATTCTTACCTCCAGACCCACACTGGCCAGCGCGAACGAACGCCTAATATAAGCATTCCCCGAGTTGTTTCTTATCCACTGATCTACCCGCTAAAATGACCGCTCGATTCGACTGAGCAACTGGGCAGGACTGATTGTGCCGAATTAACCCTCTTACCGTCCTAGGGCCCATCGCCGCCCAGCCGATGCGCGCAGCCGCGAAAAAACCGCGGAAAACCGCCTGTACAAAGGCCGGGTTTGCCGAACCATAACGCCCGCCGGGCTCAATGCTTATCCGCTCCAGCGGGTGGGACATACTTCATTTGCTGACGCAACTGCTTTAGGCCGCGGTGGAGCAATCCAGCCGCGGCCGACTCGCCGCGGCCCAAGTGCTCGCCGACCTCCGCCAACGAACAACCCTGGAAGTAATAGAGAACCACCGCCTTACGCTGGTCTTCCGGAAGTCCTTCAACTATTTTAGCAATATCGAAAACTTCTTCCATGCGGATGACTTGCTGGCTAGCGGTCGATTGCTCGGCCGCCAACCAAAGTTCCAACCTGGCAGAAGACTCATCGATCGCCGCCTGGAGCGACAGCTCCCGAGAGACATCACGCCGGGCCCGGTGCAAGTCACGCACGCAGTGCAGCAAGGTTCTAGCCAAGATCTGGCGCAGCCAGGCTGCCATCTCTCCTTCCGAGGTTCCCCGGAACTGATGCCGGATTTGGCACGCTTGCAAGAGCGTCTGCTGGACCAGGTCTGAAGGATCGAGTTTGCTGCGAAGCCTTCGATCCAGCTTGCACTCAGCCAACAGACGCAAGTAGGGGCGGTACCTCTCCATGCCTAAATCGCTCTCGGCCGTCGTGTGCTCCATCGGCAACCCTCCTACGGATCAGTATGCCGCTACACGCTTACGATCGCATCCTACTTAAGAATTCAAAATACTCCGGTAAGTCTATCCTCCAGCATCCCAACTATATCTAAGGATTCTCGTGCGGACAAGAGACGTTTGCAAATAAAGCCTTGCTTACCGGTTCATCTCTTGACCGCACCAGAATCAAGACAATACTCGTTGTATGGGCATATTCCTAGAAACCATTCATGGCTTCCATCAGATCCGGTTTGATGTCGAAAATCAGATCCAGATTACATATCTTGAATATCTCCAAAATGTCCGGAGAAAGACTGCATAATTTCATTGTGCCGTTGCGGACTTTCACTTTGCGTTGCATTGAGATCAGTTTGCCTAGAACTTCGCTGGAGAGAAACTGCACAGAGGAAAAATCCAATAGCAATTTCCTGTTATCCCTATCAGCCAATTTGTACAGTTCTTCGCCCAATTCCATGATCTCGTATCTGTCAATGATTTGCCGGTCACGGAACTGGGCAACAGTGACGTCACGGACTTCGCGGACGTCGAAACGTTTAAAAGTAGTCATTGGACGAGCCCTCTACTGCAAGTAAATTGTACCCTAAAAAGAGAAGAACATCTATAATACGACTTTACCTCGGATGGAACTCAATCAATCGAGGTTTGTTCCATGCACAATAGCGCCGCAAACAACCGTCATGATATTATTAGACGGTTGGCTGTCAAGCTGGTGTCCCCCTGACTTATGCCCACTTTACCGCTTCTGTCGAAATTGGCTTTAGCAAGGCGAAAACTGCTTGCGCGGCAGTGGGGTTTGCGCTGATTTGTTTCATAACCATGTGCTAACTAAGAGCTTCTAACAAAATGAAGTTAAAGGTCAATATGAGCGCCAATTCTTGTTTGCAGGCATTGTTTTACAAGCAGTTCCAACAGCACTGCTTGCAAGCAAGCAGTGGCACACGTCATTTTGATAGAAGCTCTAAAAGACTTTAGAGGGGCCGCCGGTTTTCACGAGCAACAAAATAAGGGGGGGATGAGTCAGCAGTCCGGATACTTGAAAAAATCTCCGATTTAAGTATACTAAAATTTATCTTAATCGACTGACCCCATAATCGAGGCAGCGTTCGCACCGGACCCAAGCGACCATCGGCTTAAAAGGCATGATATTGCCGGGTGAAATTTCACCGCCAAGCCACTTGTAACGGTCGATTCTTTCGGGTCCCTCACTTGGCTTTCTTCCGGCCGGGCGTCCGCGTTGAAATGGCGTGGCAACAACCATAGTGTCGCCAGGCGCATCTCGCCTACTGACAACGGAAGCCCGGGGAAAGGCATACTCCCGTGAGTCGAAACACCTTTTTATGCAAAGCGAGATTGGGGTGATCGCCATCAGGCACAGAACGTTGATTTGTTGTTGGTTGATCTACGCATGCGCGTCCGCTTCGATTGCGCTGGCGCAAGTGAAAGGTCCGCTTGGATACTACCCAATCTCGGTAGAGCCGGGTTGGAGCGAAACACAGCATGTGCTCTACGGCTTCGTTCCGAACGATCCTTACTTTCCTTACAACTCGCCGCCGGGATACGTGGGCCAGTGGTATCTACAGAACCAGACGCCGGGCGGCGGGCCGGATATAAACGTCACTGGGGCGTGGAACCGGAACGTAACGGGCAGCGGCGTGACAATCGGCATCGTGGATGATTGCCTCGAACGGACGCATCCGGACCTCAGCCCTAATTACGTGTCTGCCGACAGTTGGGATTTCGGCCAAAACGATAATGATCCAAGCCCGGTTTGGTCGACAGACCAGCACGGCATTTCCGTAGCCGGAGTGGCCGCGGCCCGCGGAGGGAACGGGATCGGCGTGACGGGGGTCGCTCCTTACGCGGGGCTGGCCGGCCTGCGCATCGACTTCAACAATCAGACCGAAGCGATGTTCGTCAACGCCACCCTGTATCATTCCAGCGGCGCGAACACGAGCATCAAGGTCAAGAACCATAGCTACGGTTTTTCCCAGCCGTACATTCCAGTCATCGATGAACTGAGCGCGCTGGCCACGTCCGCGGCTGCCGGGACCATCCACTGCTTCGCCGCGGGCAATGAGCGCGCATACCATGAACAATACTTTATCGATGCAAACGGCAACGGTTCCTTCGATCCGGACATCGATTATGCCGTGGACGGCGACGCCAACAAGAAGTCTTTGCAGAACTCGCCCAACGCCATAGCCGTAGCCGCCTTAGGGGCGAACGGCAAGTTTGCTTCATATAGCGACTGGGGGGCCAACATATTCGTCACGGCCCCGTCAAATGGCTTCGCCGGATACGGCATCACCACCACGGACCGGACCGGCAGCCTGGGCTACAACACCATCGGGACGAGCCCTGAATTGCCCAACATGGACTATACCTCGCAATTCGGCGGCACCTCCGCGGCCTCGCCTGTGATCTCGGGGGTCATGGCGCTGGGAAAACAGGTGAACCCCAACATGGACGTGCGCATGGCGAAATGCTTGCTGGCCCTCACCTCCGTTAAGGTCGACCCAACTGACAGCACCACGCATGGCGGTTGGATCACTAACGGCGCGGGCTACCACTTCGATGAGAACTACGGCTTCGGGCTGGTAAACGCGGACGCCTTCACCCAGATGGCCGCACAGGCCTCCGGACTGACCGGCGTCGGTACCCAAGACACAGGCTTGATTAATGTCGGTGCAATCATTCCTGACGCCGACCTAAACGGCATCTCGCGGTCGTTTTCACTTTCCACCGCCGGAAAATTGGAAGACATTCTAGTTCATTTGAATATCACCCACACCTGGCGGGGAGATCTCGAGGCGTTCCTTACCTCTCCCAGCGGCACAACTAGCCAACTGATGTACCACGACGGTCTTGATTCGTGGGACAACATCGATTGGATGTTTGACACCAACGCCTTCTGGGGTGAGAATCCGCAAGGGACCTGGAATCTCGAGGTTCGGGACTACTACGCCGGTGACGTGGGTCTGTGGAACTCCTTCGATGTGACAACCAACCTGGGATCTCTGGTGTTTGTTCCCGAGCCTCCGACATTCGTGCATCTGTTGGGCATCGTGACATGCACGATCGGCTGGATTTTCCTGCGGCGCCGAAAGACCAACTTCAAAAAAGACGCGAATCGCCGCCGCCGTCCATGTCTTGCGCTTCCGGCTACTCATCAGTGCTCATCATTTTCTTCATCGCAACAAATCTAGAAAAAACCGCCACACAACCGTGTCATTTGGGCTCTATACCTTTATGTAATGATCGCTCGGCCAAAGATTATCCTTTCGCGGCACACCTCTATTGGGTTGTGACCAAATACCACAAAAATCCACCTATTGGTAGACCACCCTACCCCTTGACAAAAGTACAAGTATTTTTTAAATTTTAGATATGTATTTTGGTTTTGAGAGGGAGCAAAACCAAGATGGGCAAACAAGCCTGATCTACCTCGTATTGAGCACCAAGCGAATTCCTTGCCTATTTTTAGAAGCACGTCATGATGGACATTTCCTGAATGCCACAATGGTTGCCGATTGCTGGGGAATGCATCGGCAACCGCCGACTCGAGGGAGAAGTGCCATGCGATTGCAAAGATGCGCACTGCGATGGAGTACGGTGGCGCTGATTGCCGCGATGGTTCTGGCAGCGACGGAGACGGCGCGGGGAACAGATTACTACTGGATAAATCCCTACGGCGGCGATTTCAGTAATGGCAGCAATTGGGATCTCAACCAAATGCCGCAGTCCGATGACAGGGCCTTTTTCGATTTGGCAAGCGCTACATACACAGTGACTTTCCCCGCCGGTTATAGTTACCTTAATGACGTTCTCATGATTAGACCATCTAACGATGTGACATTCGCTTCCTCGGGTGGAACGACGCAGACCTATAATTCCGATGTTGTGGACATACAAGGCACATTCACTTTAGGAAATCCCGGCAATCCCTTGAACCTGGCCACAAATAACTTTTGGGTCTATCAATCTGGAGTGCTAAATGTAAACTTCGGGACTATCACAACCACATCCCTCGTTAACTACGGCACCGTCTCGCAAACCGGCGGCACCATGACTGGAAACGGGCAGTGGGTCATTACCGGCGCCGCTCCCGGCGCCGCAGGCACTTACAATCTCTCCGCAGGCAAAACTGTCAAATCCTCGTCGGACACCTATCAAGATCTACTGATAGGCAACGGCGGATCTGGAACAACCGGCACGCTGAACCTCAGCGGCGCCGGCTGGCTCGATATCCAATCCGACGAGATCATGGTCGGCGAAGGATCATACGGCAATGGTACTTTGACTATGTCTGGCAATTCTAAAATCACCATGAATACCACCGCCACTTCGTTCAATTATTTTTACATCGGACGCTTGGGCGCCACGGGTGTCATGACGATGAGCGATAACGCAATTCTTCAGAAAACCAGCAATCAACCCATTGTTGTGGGCGGCGGTTGGGGTGAGGGTGGAGGCGGACCCGGCAACGGCACCTTGACCATGAACAATAATGCCTCAATTACCGCTAGCGGAGAATTTTGGATTGGTGAGGCAGGCGGCTCCGTTGGCACCGTTACCTTAAATAATAGTTCATCCATCACGACCAATAACTGGTTCTGTGTCGGCCGCGAAAACAGCGGCGGCAATGCCACTCTCAATGTTAACGGAGGCACCATAACCAAAAATGGCGCAGGCAATTTCATCGTCGGATCCCTGGGCGGAACCGGCGCCGTTTATCTCAACTCCGGTGCAATTTACAACAACGGAGATCTGGTCATTGGTGAAAATAGCGGCGCTGCCGCCAACTTCCATCTCAATGGCGGCTTGGTGCAAGCGAAACAGGTTACACAATACACCTCGGATGGCAACCCCGCTTTTTCAAATTTGTATTTAAACGGCGGGACGCTCCAATCCACCATTAGCACCGACGATTTTATAAATGCAAACTTATCCGTGAAAATACAAACTGGTGGAGCGATACTCGATACTAATGGAAATGACGTCACTATTCAGGCCCAACTGCAAGAAGACGGCTCGCACACGGGAGGAGCCTTGACCAAACTCGGCACCGGCACCCTGACCCTTTCAGGCGCCAATTCCTACACCGGCGGCACCATAATTAACGGCGGCAAGCTCCGCGCCTCCACTGGCGGTAGTCTAGGCAGCGGATTGGTGACCTTCAACGGCGGCGCGCTGGGCGTTGTTTCAGGTGTGGGTTATTCCAACCAGCTTCGTGTCAATGACAACGTCACCGGAACAGTCCTTTGCCAAGTCGTCGATGCCTACTATTCCAGGGTAGGATCGCTTACCATGGGCAACAACGCCCAGTTCTATTTCGGACCCGATAGTAATACGCAACCCGATTGGCCGGGCGGGCTGAGCGTGGACGGAGCCATGCTTAATGGCGATGCCACCTTCAACGTGGACAATTTTGGCGCCTCCCTAGGCACCTTGCGGATATGGGCGCTATACGACGGCGAGACGCCCCGGACCATTACCAAACTCGGTCCCGGATTCCTCGCGCTGGATTGGATGGCCGTTGGGGTCAGCGACGGCACGCAAATAAACGTGGCGGCCGGCACCCTGGGATGCAGCGATCCCTTAGCGCTAGGCACCGGGGCCAAGGTCGACGTGGCGACCGGCGCGCTCTTCCAAACCGCGGGTGAGCAAATCGTGGCCGCTCTTTCCGGGCACGGCACGGTGACCATTTACAGCAACGCCGCTCTAACCATCTATACCCCCAGCGGCCTGAGCCTGGACTTTGCGGGTGACATCGAAGGGGATTTGTACTCAAATCTTGTCAAGAATG
>JBEKSO010000017.1:0-20454 GCA_049516935.1 Thermoguttaceae bacterium | reverse complement strand
TCATCTGGAAAACCACGGCGTGATACCGGATAGCTCGCAAATTCTGGAGAGCACCCTGGAAACAATGGACGTCGAAACCGGCCGGCGGCAGATCGTATGCCGCGTAAAGCAGCACATCGAAGCCCCAAATTGGTTCCCCAGCGGCGAAACGCTGCTTTACAACAGCGGGGGAAAACTGTATTCAATACCCGTTAAAGGAGGCTCTCCAAGTTTGATTCCCACGGGCGAGGCAAATCAATGCAATAACGACCATGGATTTTCGCCCGACGGCAAATGGATCGCCCTCAGCAACAACACGGTCGATAGAGGTTCTTTAATCTATATTGCTCCAAGCGAGGGCGGAAATCCCATTCTGGTCACAAAACTAGGTCCCTCCTATTGGCACGGCTGGTCGCAGGACGGTAAAAAATTGGCGTATTGCGCTCAGCGGAACGACGAATTCGATATCTATACTATCAATATCGACGGCTCTCAGGAGACCCGCTTGACCGATGCGCCCGGCTTGGACGACGGGCCGGAATATTCGCCCGACGGCAAGTATATCTACTTTAATTCCGAACGCGGCGGTTTAATGAAAATCTGGCGGATGCTGGCCGACGGTCAACAGCAGGAGCAACTCACATTCGACGACGATTATGCCGATTGGTTTCCTCACCCCTCGCCCGACGGCAAGTGGCTTGTGATTTTGTCCTATGACAAGTCGGTTAAAGGGCATCCGGCTAATCAAGAGGTCGTGTTGAGGTTAATGCCGGCCGCGGGCGGCGAACCTAAAATATTGACGCATCTTTTTGGAGGTCAGGGCACGATTAACGTTCCGTCTTGGTCGCCCGACAGTAAGAAATTAGCCTTTGTGAGTTACCGGCTGCTTGCGAGTAAGCCGTAATTCGATTTTTTATCATGTCCTTACTATTCGAAAACCCGTTGCGGATCATATTTATCGGCATTGTTATCGAGGCCGTCTTGGGCATCGTGTTGTTGCGCACCGGCCGGGGAGCGCTGCTCTGGGCAATGCTGGGCGTATTGGCCTTAACGCTGGCGGGCGTGGTCGTCGAACGGCTGGTGGTCACCGATAAAGAACGCGTGGAAATGACGCTGGACGGAATTACTTCCGCACTGGAAGCCAACGATCTTACGCGCGTGCTGAGTTATATCGCGCCGGGCGCGGTTGGGACGCGCAGCCGCGCGGCTTGGGCCATGGGACGCATCGAAGTGCAATCCGCCCGGATCTATCGGCTGGAAATAACCTTCAACCGGCTGACATACCCGATGACGGCCAGGGCCGCGTTTTTCGGGCACATCTCCTATCGCGACCGGCAGGGGGAAATTCCCTACAACAACTACGGTTCGAGATTTATCGTGGATTTACGCAAGCAGGGCGATGCCTGGGTCGTGACCGGACACGTCGAAGAACAAGAGATGGAAGGAAGGGACCGTGTGATAAATATGGAATAAGATGTGAAGAAAGCCGAGTGAAGAATAAAGGAACGCCGAACAATCGAGCGGCCTTAGGTTAGGTTTCCGGGAGGGAGGCTTTTTTTATTATTTCGCGGCAGGCGGTTGGAATCCGCTCCGGATATGAATTTCACCAGGTAACAAGAAAACACAATCCAAGCGACGATGGCACATTGCATCACGCTTAAACAGAACGGATGTAAAACCGGGCGGGAAGTAAAAGAGTAAAAACTCCATTGGCTGGCATCTTCCCAGCCGTCAACCGTGCGCCGCCAAGCGGTTTCAACCCTGGGCCGATCATTCGAGCAGGCATTTTGCACGGGGAATTCGCTGGCCACCCAGCCAAGCGTTAGCAGCACCGCCACAATCCAGCCGATTCGTTGCACGGCATGGCCCTTCATAATACGGTGTTTAAGACGTTGATGCCGCGGGCGCTAGGCGCCTGAAAAGTCGTGCGGAAACGATTGAACACAGTGAATTAAGGCAATTCTCAAGCCAAGAGCGATAGGGGATCGAAAAGCAGATCGCAAGGGATTGCCGCATAAGCGGTTAATAGGCTTGGACGAGCCGTATCAACGAACCGCGGCGTGGCGGGCGGACAACATCTTTCTCCCGGCCGTGTTGCATATTTACAACACGCCGTGGAAATCCGACCGGCAAATCCGGACATATTCTTCATGATTTTACTCCTGTGAATAGGGATTTTGCTTAGTCTTGGATAATATTCTACAGTTATATGTGTGAGTAAATCAAATTTCCGCGGGCAAATACAAAGCAGGAAGGAAAGTGACGTTGGCCGCAAGTCAACTACTTTCCCTTCTTATCTCTTACTTTAGCGGGGTGTCGAAATCATGGCCAATGGACACGTGCCTAAACTGGAATTAAAAAAGATACTTTCCATGGCCCAATTGCCCGGGTTGCCGCAAAGTGCAATTCGACTCTTGGAATTATCACAGGATCCTGCGAATGGCCCCGCTGAATTCGCGGCTCCGATCGAGGTCGATCCTGGATTGACCGGACAAGTATTGCGATTCGTGAATTCTTCCTATTTTGGCTTTGCCCGGGAAATTTCCAGCGTCAAGATGGCAATCACCTTGGTTGGCATCCGCACCATCAAGAACTTCGCTCTATGGAGCGCGGTGTTTAGTTTGATGGCAAATCCCAAATGCGGCCCGTTCGATTTGAAAAGTCTATGGCAAGATTCCCTGCGCCGGGCTTTGTTTGCCAGGGCGCTGGCCAAAATACTAGGCATGAAGGAAGCCGAGGATACATTTGCCGCCGCCTTGTTGCAGGACATGGCCGTGCCGGTTTTAGCAAAGGAATCGCCGCAAGTATACACGAAATTATTGGAATCGCGCAAGCAAGGCCAAATCCGGCTTTCATCTTTGGAAGACCAGGTTTTCGGTTGGAACCACGCTCAAGCGGGCGGCATGATGGCCCGTCATTGGAATCTTCCCGAGGATTTCGCCCACTTGATCGAAAACCACACGGAAATTGAAAAACTCATCCAGCAAACCGCCGAAGCCCCGGACAAGGCGGCCGTGTCCATGTCGGCCCTTTTACCCGCCATTGCCGATCCAGTGTGGATCGAATGCCAGCAATTCGAGTCGTATTACGAAATAATCAATCCCGGCAACAGCCCGACGATCATGGAATTACTGAGCCAAATCGATCGGGAATTCGAGCAATTAGCCCCCCTGATGAAGATCAGCACGCCTGCGAAATCGCTGGCCGATTGTTACAATGATGTAACAACCTCGGCCGTCTAAACCGCGAAAAAATTTGTTTTATTTAAACAATAAACCCAGCAACCGGGTCCCGATGCCCTCTGGCATGGGAGCGGTTCGCTGGATTCGTTTTAACGAGGAAAAGCTCATTTTCATACAATTATCAGGAAACATTATCGCTTTTCAGAATGTCCACTTAACAGGTGAACTCGATTATCTTGCGTTAATGCCCGGAATTTCAACAGTTGCGCCTAAAACCCGATCAAAGTTTTGGGATTTACTCATGTAATGTGTAAAATAACATGGAAGGGCCAGAAAGATTTTGGTGTTGGCGTGAAAAGGGCTATATTCGGCAGCGGCATTGGAATTAGTCGAAAACAAGCGGCCTCCCAAGGCTCGGTTTCCGATAATTGACAATGCAGCCTTCCAATGGAGTGCACGACCGTGAACGCCCGAAATTACATCCGCCGGGGCAAAATCGAAAACGAGGCCGCGGGCTATCTGGAGTTGGGCATGGCTCAACAGGCGCTTTCCGCTCTGTCTCGGCTGGGAGACCCGTCCGCACTCGATGCTAATGGATTATACATCCTGGGAGAATCGTTGCGTTCGCTAAAACGATTCGAAGAAGCCATCGAGCCCTTGCGCCTGGCAGCCGAAGCCGCCACCGACAACATCCAAGTGCTTTTGGCCTTGGGCTGGTGTTACAAACGAATCGGCCGCCTCGATTTGGCCATTAACACCTTGGAGCAGGCCTTGGCAGTCGAACCCGGCGAGCCGCTTCTGCGTTACAATCTGGCTTGTTATTTCAGCCTGGCGGGCAACAAGAATCGCGCCTTGCGTTATCTGTCGCAGACCCTGTCGGCCGCTCCGGACTACCGCCGCTTGATCGACGACGAACCCGATTTCAACCCTATCCGCCAGGACCCCGACTTCCAATCGCTTTGCCGGAAAGCGAACGAAGGATAGCGGCGCGCGGATAAACGCCGCATCTTAAGCCAAGGATTCTCCGGGCTGTCGAGAGTCAGGGAAAAACGTCGCGGTTGTAGATGGTAAAACAAGAAATGTCAGAGCCGGGGCGTGTCGCCCCGGTATTTACCTGCCGACACAATCCGGCTCTGTTGGTAAAACGTGACATTCATTATCTGAGACTCAATATATTCCACAATGAAACCAGGGCAGCCGCTCGTGATGGCGGTTGCCCTGGGGCATTTGTTTCAGAGCCGGGCCGTGTCGGCCCGGTTGAATTGTGTGCTTATACGGACTGATGCAGTCCGGCGCTATTCAATCCGCGCGCGACCTCCCAATGCTCCGCATCGGCGCCCGCCGCGGCTTTACATAATGATCTTGCTCTTAAAAATTATACCCGATTGTGGCGAATCCTCCATGCAGGATCAGGTCGCTGTTCTTGTCGATATCCGCAATGGCCGGAATATCGACGATGTAAAAGGGAATTTGAGCGTCGGCCAACCCTATGCTGGAGACCGCCACCACGCGATATCCGATTTGTGCGTTCCAATGGCAGGCAAATTTCCAATCCACGCCCACGTCGACTTGGGTGAGAAAAGAAACGGTATTGGTCGCGGAGTTTACCGGATAAGTACCCGTCACATGGCTGGCGGCGGTGGGACAGGCTTTAGTGCCGTCGCCCAAGTAGGCCTGGAAGTTGTTTGAAATCTGGTTGTCATAGATGCCCACCTTCGGCGCCAGGAAGAAGCGCAAGTTGCATCCCATGCAGTAGCCGAGCTCGAAACCGAGTTGAGGGCCGACAAGGTTGTTGGTTATCCCATCTCTGAGGTACGCCTCGAAGCACCCTCCGCCTTCGCCCCAGTAATGATAAATCGGGTTATTCGGATCAGTAGTATCCGGTCCTGCCAGCGAACCGAATTTCCATGATTCTTGGAAGCGGAAATAGCGCACTCCCATCGACCAGCCCAGGTCCCAAGGACAATCCTGGCCATAGCACCATTGGCCGCGGACTATATTGACTTCGACGTTTTGGACTTCATCCCTGCGCCACAGGCGATGTTCGGAGGCGGTGTCGAACCACGCCGTGCCGGGCACGTAGTCGAATTGAATATCGCTGACTATCAATGGAGTGCCGACCGTGCCATAAGGATTATCTGGATTGCTGAAACACGGGCTTGTATGGCAGACAGAACTATCTAAATCGCTTAAAGTCCAATAAGAGGCTTCCAAGGCCCAATATCCGGAATTGCAACATCCATTGCAACCGCTATTGCAACCACTATTGCATCCGTTATTGCAATCGCAGCAGAACCGTCGCCCGAAGCGGACTTCGCCGCCCCAGCTCCAACTGAACTCGTCTACCGGAAAGTTGTTGTGCGGCAAGTTTCCGGTTTCATAGGTAATGTATACCTGGTTGGGCCGATCGCGGGTCATAACCAATGCCGAGAGCGACGCATACCACAGTGAGGACTCGCTGCAGCCATATTCGCAATTGCCGCAGGCCGACTGCTCGTATCGATTTACATACGGCCGATAATTGCCGCATTGGCCCGGGTAAGGAGCGTAACCTTCGCATCCGCCTGCGCAGCCCGGACTGCATTGCCCTTGCTCGGCAAGCATCTGGTTCATCACTCCGGAATTTTGCTGAATACCGGGCGCGGGGGTGGGTAAGCTCTGTTGCATTACCGGCGACTGGCTAAAAGCGGCCTGTTGTTGAACCGTCAAGGCCGGCTGAACGGTCATGACCTGTTGTGGGGCGATAGGCCGAGTCGGCGCCGCCTGATCGGCGGCGGCCGTGTAATACATCGGGGTCGGATATGACGGCGTAGTATATTGCGGACCCATTTGACCATATGTGGCAACGGGCCTTGCAGACTGCATTTGCTGGGCCGCATAAGCCGGCATGGGTTGACTTGCATATGGCTGCATGGGTTGGCTCGCATATGGTTGCGATTGCTGAACCGAATATGCCTGCATGGGTCTTTGAGCCGTGTAATTCGCCGCTGCGGGATAGCCGCCTGAAACAGGTGCGTAACCGCTTGAAGGAACCATGCCAGGCGTTTGCTGCGACATTTGAATGGGGTCGGGAGAACCGTACAATCCATATTGCCCCAAAGCTATCGTGGCACTACCGGCCACCAATAAAAAAATGCATATTCGGAAGAGTTTCATACCAGACTCCTTTCCAGGGTAATGTACCGAATCGGTCTACTCGTTAAAAAGCATCGTCTCGGAAAGGGCGGTGAATTCGGCTAAATACGTTCAAACAGGTCTTTTTTTATTCTAGGGGTGTCGGGCTAATCGGCGCTATCGGTGTGCATCAGATATTCTTCTCTGAACTCCCCAACATGGATTTCCAGCGCAATCGGAAAAGTTCAACATTTCCACACCTCAATCGCGTAAAAAGGGTAAAGCATTCCAATAAAACAATCGACGTTCAGTTTGCGGAAGATAACGACTGGATAAAATTGAGCCGCGCACATGAATGAGGAACCTAAAATCGCCCTATCCGCAAGTGGAAAGTATGGGTAAAATTGTGTGCTTAATTGCCTTAATGACCAAATCCCCTCTTTGACACAACTCCTTACCAAACAACATGTTACGATATTTAACCGCCGGCGAATCACACGGTAAAGCAATCCTGGCCTTGGTGGATGGTTTTCCCGCCGGGGTGCATTTAAACACCGAATTGATCGACGCCGAACTACATCGCCGCCAAGGAGGGTATGGGCGTGGCGGACGGCAACACCTCGAAAGCGATCATGTCGATGTCTTAAGCGGAATTTGGCGGGATATTACCCTGGGTAGTCCCATCGCCTTGATGGTGCCCAATAAGGACTACAAAATCGACCGCATGGATGATCTGGATCGGCCTCGCCCAGGTCATGGCGATCTGAGCGGGTCGATAAAGTATCTTAGTTCAATCCGCGCTATCCTGGAGCGGGCAAGCGCCCGAGAGACCACCGCGCGGGTTGCCGCCGGCGCTTTGGCTAAACAGTTATTGAGCCCCTTCGGAATAACAGTCTTCGGGTATGTCGTCGAGGTGGGACCGATCGTCATTCACGGCAAGCCGGGCACGCTGGACCAACAGCGCGCGCTGCGCGACAGCAGCGAGCTGTATACGCTCAATCCGGATCAAGACGCCGAGGCTAAGGCCTTGATCGACCAGATGCGCAGCGCAGGCAATACGCTTGGCGGCGTGATCGAAGTTCGCGTCGAGGGCGCGCCGTTCGGCTTGGGCACTCACACGCAATGGGATCTGAAACTGGACGGCCGCTTGAGCCAGGCGATAATGGCCACCCAAGCCATCAAAGGCGTGGAGATCGGCTTGGGATTCGGCATGGCGCGGCGGCCCGGCTCCGAAGTGCACGACCCGATACATTACGATCCGAAACAGTCCGGCACACCCACCCTGGGCTTTACCCGGCCTACGAATAACGCCGGCGGACTGGAGGCCGGCATGAGCAATTCGCAGCCGATTGTAATCCGCGCGGCGAAAAAGCCGATAAGCACCCTTGGCCGGCCGCTGGAGTCGGTCAACCTGAAGACCCTCAAGCCCGAGGCGGCCGCCTACGAGCGCAGCGATCTTTGCGCAGTCGCCGCCGCCAGTTGCATCCTGGAAAACGTGGTGGCCTTCGAAATCGCCCGGGCAATGGTCGACAAATTCGGCGGCGACAGCCTGGAAGAAATGCAGGCGCGATACAAATTATTTCACGAATTAGCGAGAAAGAAAATAATGATGAATGTTGAATGATGAATGATGAATGCGGACTAATGAGTTAAAATCACATAATTCATCATTCATAATTCAGCATTCAGCATTCAGCATTTTTCAATAGGGGAACAAGGATGTTCCGATTGCACGATAAAACGCGGCGGCGGTTTTGCCTGGCGGGTTTTTTTCTGCTCTGTGTTGCGCCTACGCTGGGCGCGGCGGCCTGGTGCGCGATGAGGCACATGCCCTGGACGGCTTCGGATGAGGCAAAATCCCTGGGTCGTCAACTCGGACTGGAAGTGCGCCTGGCCGGCCTGAAAAACCTCCGGCCCGGCGTGGTTCTTTACGAAGATTTTGAACTGGCCGATCCCGAAATCGGCCAATGCCTGTTCCGCAGCCGACTGCTCACGGTTGAGTGGAAAACGATCGCCGACGGACCAGGCGGCGGCAAACCGGTGATAGTGCTCTCGGCCTCGCAACCGGAGATCGAAACCGCCGGGTTGCGGCAGTTGGGCGGGCTATTGCAACGGGCCATGCAGGGTCAAACCGGCCGGCCGGCCGCGAATCTGCGGGTTTCGGCCCGCGAATTGACGTTGCGCGCAGGAAAAAATTCCCAAACCTTTACCGGCGTCGAGGGTAGTTTGGACAATCCGCCCGGCGGCGTGCAGGCTATTGTCTCGTTTCGTATTCCGGGCATCGACATGCAGGAGCCGGTGAAAATCCGCGCTGTTCGAAACCGTCAAACCAGCCCGCCGGCAAGCGGATTCGAGTTATCCACCGGAGACGGCTGCCTGCCTTGCGATTTGCTTGCCGCCGGCCTGCCGGAACTGGGCACACTCGGATCGCGATGCCGATTTCGCGGCTATATCTGGGCGAATCAGGATTCCGGCTCTCAGACAAGCGATAATTGGTCGGGCGAAGTTACCGGCCAACTCCTGGGCGTCGATTTGGACCGCTTGGTAACCGATCATTTTCCACATAAATTAAGCGGCGCCGCCGACGT
Organism: Thermoguttaceae bacterium; assembly: GCA_049516935.1. Classification (GTDB taxonomy): domain Bacteria; phylum Planctomycetota; class Planctomycetia; order Pirellulales; family Thermoguttaceae; genus JBEKIK01. Next base: position 11,591 of record JBEKSO010000017.1, on the reverse strand, counting down.
GACGATTCAAACCGCCCGCTTTAGTCACGGCCGACTCGAACAGGCTACGGGTACGGTAATGGCCGGGCCGGGCGTTGTCAGCCGCTCGCTGTTGCAAGCGGCTGTAAAGCATTTGCAGTTCACAAGCGGCGCCGATCTTGATTTACTAGGTGATCAAGTGCCTTATGATCGCATGGCTCTGGACCTGTTTCTAGACGGCGGGGGGCTGAGAATCGCGGGACAATGTTCCTCGGCCAATAGCGGCATTGTCATGACCGATCATCGACTGTGTTTGCTAGCCGCGCCCGATACCCGATCCCGGCCGGTAGCGGCGTTTATCCAGACATTGGTGCCCGAAAGCATGGTCCAAGTGCCCGCCACCGATCAAACCGACTGGCTGGTCGCTCATCTACCCCTGCCCCCGGCCGTCGCCCCGCAAACCCGCGAGGCTACCGCGCCTTCCGCCAATCTGCGATTACGGCGAGAGTAATACTCCAATAATAAATTAGATTCCCTGCTGGTTTTCAACATTACACATGTTACTATAACCAGTATTGTGGCCCCGGAATTATTTCGGAATTATTGGAATTATTGTCCCGGAATTGTTACGGTGCAATCAAAAACAACGAAAGATGAGAGACGCACGGTCTGCATCGAGTTGGGCACCAAATCGCGATTTTTCCACGTTTAGGGATGGCATCGCCCCTTTGATTTTCATTAATCAGATTTCCAAAGAACAATATTGGTACGGAGGATGAGCGTAGCAAATTTGAAAGTGGATTTCAAGAGACAGAATTGGCCATGCACGGGTGGCACCCAGCCTCATGGCCATCCCAAAAAGTCGAAAAGAAATGAAAAATAGTTCTGACCCCGTTTCTGCTCGTTTCTGCTCGCTAGAACTGGCTTCCCGACTGGTTTTTAAAAATACCCACGTTATCATAACCAGTATTGTTTTCCAGTGATTATCAATTTATTAATGTCAAAATGCGCTCTGATCCCATATACCGCCGTAGGGGGCGCTGTCTTGCACCTGTTCCTGTTCTGAGAAGGAGAACTCATCATGAGTAGCCTGGAAGATGAAGCAACAAAGCAAGGCGATTTGCTGCTAGATAAAGGCGATCTTGAGGGAGCGATAGCTGCATACACCGAGGCCATTCGTCTGAATCCACAAAACGCTCAGCCGTACTCCGGCCGGGGGCGAGCTTACGGGCGAAAAGGCGAATTGGACAAGGCCATCGCCGACTGTAACAGGGCCCTACAGCTTGATCCGATGATGGCCGAGGCATATTGCTGTCGGTGTGATTCCCACGGCAGGAACGGCGACTTCGACAAGGCTATCGCCGACTGCAGGGAGGCCATTCGCCTCGACCCGCACCGAGCCGAGGCATACTGCACGGAGGCGATTCGCCTCGACCCGCACCGAGCCGAGGCATACTATGCCCGAGGATTGGTCTATGGGCAGAAGGGTGACGTTGAAAAAGCCCTTGCGGATTGTGCAGAGGCTATTCGCCTCGCCCCGAAGTTGCCTCAAGCATTTTATAGTCGAGCCCATCTTTATGACATGAAGGGTGAGTTCGACAAGGCGATTGCCGACTCCACGGAGGCCATTCGGCTCAAACCGCAATGGGCCGAAGCATATTGGGGGCGAGCCCATGTCTATGAAAAGAAGGGCGAGTTCGACAAGGCCATTGCGGACTTCACGGAGTCCATTCGGCTCGATCCACGACATGCCGATGTCTATCGTGGGCGGGCCTATGCTTATTATGAGAAGGGTGAATTCGACAAGGCCATTGCTGACTATACCGAGGCCATTCGACTCAACCCAAAGTATGCCGAGGCGTATGATGAGCGGGGTTGTTCCTACCGGGAGAAGGGTAACCACGACAAGGCGATTGCTGACTACACAGAGGCTATTCGACTCGATCCACAATCTGCCCAGGCATATTGGGGGCGAGCCTACGTCTATGAGAAAACGAGCGAGTTTGACAAGGCGATCGCTGACTACACCGAGGTCATTCGGCTCAGACCACAATACGCCAAGACATATCGGCGGCGAGCCTATGTCTATTTACCAAAGAGCGAGTTCGACAAGGCGATTGCGGACTTCACGGAGTCCATTCGGCTCGATCCACAATGTGCCGAGACACATTATGGACTGGCCTATGCTTATCATAAGAAGGGTGAGTTCGACAAGGCCATCGCCGACTTCACCGAGGCCATTCGACTCAACCCGAAGTATGCCGAGGCGTACTACAATCGTGGCTGCTCCTACGGCAAGAAGGGTGAACACGACAAAGCGATCTCCGACTATACAGCGGCGATTCAGATCAATCCGAAAGCTGGGTACGCATTCTATGCTCGGGGCTGTTCGTACTTGCAGAAAGACGAGGAAGCCAAAGCCGACGCCGATTTCGTCCAAGCCACAAAATTGGGGTACAAAGCGAAGCCAGACATGCCGGCGGGGTGGCACACCGCGAATGAGTCACGTTGCCTTCTTGCTATAATCTGGGCCTTGCCCTATACGCTGCTCGGACTGTTTCTTGGTGGCATCGGCCTTTGCACAGGCGGCCGCGCCCGAATCCGTGGCGGAGTGGTGGAGTTCTATGGTGGCGGCGTGAAGTGGCTCTTGAAGCGGCATCCACTACTGGTTGAAGGTGCGATGGCGTCCACGCTAGGGCACACGGTCTTCGGGCGGACGGACGCCGTCCTAGACATTTTCCACGATCACGAGATGGTCCACGTTCGCCAGTTCGAGCGATGGGGTCCGCTAATGGGGCCTGCGTACCTGGGATGTTGTTTGGTGCTCTGGCTAATGCGCCGCAGGCCCTATCGGGATAATCCGTTCGAGCGAGAAGCATACGATCAAGGAGGCGGCGAGTGACCGCAGGAGCGGGCAGCGGATTCTGACCACACATCTGATGCGGACGGGATTCAGCGAAGGAAATAAAGGGGACACCCATAACCGCCGCTGAGTCAAGAGCACAAAAAGGGGACATCACTGAATGGCACTTGAATAACGAAATGGAAAAATGGAAATGGAAATGAATGTGGGGAATGGGGTCAGAGCGCACTTTGACATTAGTAAGCGATTGGGAACGTGTTGATGATCCGCCCAGACAATATTCCGGACTTCCAACACTACATAGCCTGCCTACCCAATGGTTGAATGATTCCAATTAGCCCGCCACTCCAGCACTGCTGGACAAGCCGGCGCCAACCGAAGGTTGGTCGTGGCACCCGCACGGCTTAACGAACGGTTCGCGAGTTGAATTCGCCCGTTTGCTGCGAGGGAATCGTCTGGTCGGATGTTTGTGCACGCTCGCGGGCCAGGGCCTTGAACTGCTCGTATAACAGCGAGTGTTCGCGTTCGTAATTGGCCATCTGCCGGCGGTCGAGGTCGACCTGTTGTTTAAGCAGGGCGATTTGCTCCTCGGACAGGATCATCTTGTTTTCCAGGTCGATGTCATGCGTCCTGAGATTTTCAATTTCGGTCAATTGGGCGGCGTTTTGCTCGGATAGGATTCGGCTCTGGGCCTGCGCGTTGTTAAGACTGGTTTTACTGGTGAATAAACAGCCCGAGACAAGACTGATCGCGCCCAACGCCAGAAACACCTGCCACGGCCTTGAAAGCTTCATGATTCGACTCCTTTCGAATCGCCGGTTCACGACCTGTAATGTAGCAGGCACACTCCGTGTGCCGTCCGCCTGAAGCGTATAAGTGCGAAAAACATATCAAACGGCACACGGAGTGTGCCTGCTACATTGACGCAAGATCTCCGTGAACAATTACCATTATTTTTCGAACAATCCGACAATTGTATCCATCAGCCAGGTATTAACGCTGCCGGCCGAATTCCAACTCCACATGTTCCGCAGCAAATCGTAGACCATGGCGCCGCAGAGGAGCAGGAAGAACAAGCACAGGCCCAGGAAAACGATATTCCAGGTGGTGTAGGGCGCTTCGGGCAAGAAGGCGCCGGCCGGGGCTGCTGCCGCGGCTTCGGCCATAGCGGCGGGCGATACGGCCAAGCCCGGCCCGCCTAATGGCGCCGGTCCCAGGGCCACGCCCGCGCCCAAATCGCCCAAGCCCTCGCCGAACAAGGCCGCGCCTTGCCCCGGGGCTCCGGTTTCATCGCCTTCGGTGTCCAAGGCAATGACTTGCGAACCGCTTTCCGACTCGTCGGATTCGGTCGTCTCTTCGGTGGGCGTGAGCAAAAAGTCGTCGTCCGCCTTAATGCCGGACTGAGACTTGGAGCTTCCGCCCAGTTGCAGAATGTCCTCTTCGCCAAGTTCCAGCGATTCTCCAGTGCCGCTTCCGCCCAGTTCCAGAGGCTCTTCCAAGCTGAGGCCGCTGTCGGCCGGATCGACCAGCGATATGCCGCTGTCGCCGCTGAGCGTAATGCCGCTGCCCGAACTGCCCCCGCCGATTACCGCTTCGTCGTCGTCCGACGGCTTCGTGTCGATGGAAAGCGAGGAAGTGCCGGTGGGTGATTCGGAGGTGGGTTTCTTGGCGGCGTCCAATCCGATGTTGCTTTCAGCCAAGCTCAGGTCTTCAGCCATGCCAAGATCAAGATCTTCGAACTTGCCGGCCTTGGAATCGGGCTTGGCTTTTGCGATGGGCGGGGTGGCCGATTGATCGGAAACGTTTACATCGCTGCCCACCAGGTGGATATCGCTCTCGCCATGCGGCGCTGTTTCCATGCCTATCACCGTTCCCGAGGTCCCGGGTCCCGACTGGCCCAACTCCACTTCGCTCAGGAGCACTTCATCGGTGTCTTCAATGCCCGGGGGCGCCGCTTGAGCCTTGCGATCGGCGGCCATGCGCTCGATGTCTTCCGTCTTGAATTTCCAGTCGGCGCCGTCCCGATATCCATATATCTCGCGGCGCTCCAGCATTTGACGCACGGCCTCTTCGGTGATGCCGAAAATCTGAGCGGTCTCTTTGACATTGTAGTATTTTTGGGCCATTGCAGTCTCGATGTCCAATTTGCTTGAATGGTTGCTTCCCTAAACGGCCTTTTTGTCGCCGCGCCGTGGGGAAAAAACTTATCGCTGTTCCAAAAGTGTCTGTATCTCCTGCGGCAGAGGAGCTTCGTTGTTATAATTAGTCATTTGCAAGTCCCAGCGGAGGTTGCGAACGCTTCGTAGCGCGATTTTGCCGGTATTCGCATCGATCCGATATACGCTCATTACCTGTTGCCTTGGTTCGACAACCGCCAGCAACTGCCCCTGTGCTTTGTCGCCCGGGGTAATCGGCACTACCATAAGTTCGCCGCTTCCGGCGGGTGCCGCTGCGGATTGCGTGCGTTGGGCAAAAACCTCGCTCCGCTGTCCGAAACCAGCCACCGCCGCCACCATCAGTACGGCGCCAATCAGAAGCCCCAAAATAATCCTTTTCATAACACACCTTAACTTTAGGGATTAGGGAAGATGGGGCTTCTAACATTCATTCTAAAAGACCCATTTCCCGATGCAAGTAAAAAATGATTCCAAGGGGGGAATAGCAATTCAATAATACATCTAATGGGTGGTTTGCAATCATTTCATAAGGAAGATGCGAATCGGATGGCCGGATAAGTGTCAAAATATTGAGATATTTTCCCCATATTGCCAACTAAGCCCGGCGAGTTTATCGACCCGGGCAGGTGCATGCAAGGGCAGATTGGAGGGTCCAGACAACTAGAGACAGCGGACAGTAGACGAAGAACAGGGGCGTTTAAACAGGCCGGTTGCAATCGGTTCGTAGGTTAATGTTCATCTTCGATATTCGATGACGATTTCAAGAGTTGCACCAACGCCATCAAGACAACACAGACACAGCATAAAATTCCATAGGATATTGGTATTAAATCGTACCACGGATAGGCGGATAAAGTTGAGTAAATGTGATTATCAAGTGTGCTAAATGATAGTTTACATCTCTTTTCTAAAGAAAGGAGAGACAAAACAAAAGCAAATGCAGTTATCAATAAGAATATATCTGCTATCGAAAATTGCCTCTTTCTGAATAACACCGATAACCATGATCTCGTGCGGATCAAAATCGCTGTAAGTAGTAAGAGACCCATAATGATATCAATAAGAAGCCACCTAAAATTAATGGAATAAAAATCTAACAATGAATGGGTATCTCGATGAATTCCATAAAAAGCCGGCCAGCCTACAGGATAAAGCTGGCGTCCATCTTTGGACGCAACTGTGGACAACCATATATCAATAATAGGATAATATCCGACTTTTTCTCGGACAAGAAGATTTGCATGAATTAGTGCAACACCAACAATTAAACACACCAAAAAAGCAATCACATTTATCAAAACGCCTGTTTTGCCAGATTGATAACGTGATTGATTTTGATCTGCTACTTGCTCAATATGGTTTTTATTCGGGAGTGGTTCCATATTGCCTGTTATAACATAGAAATCGTATCCAGAGAATACAAATCGCGCATATCTTCAAAATTCGAAGATCTGCATACCATCATCTCTGGCATGAGGCCAAATCCTCTTTTCATTTGATAATATCATATATAAAATAACCTGAGTCTTCAAAGTGGAAATTGCCTCGAATATCTTATTCTTTTATGTCAGATCGAGACAACAATTCGGCTATCGGTTTACTGCTTAGCGGCGGGCTGGATAGTTGTATTTTGCTGGGGCATCTGGCGGGCCTGGGCCACAGGGTGCAGCCGTTTTATATCCGTTCGCAGTTGCACTGGGAGGAGGAGGAACAGCGGGCGGTGCGTGCGTTTTTGCAGGCCGTGGGAAAGGAGAATATCGAGAAGCTTGTGGTTTTGGAGATGCCGCTTAAGGACCTTTACGGCAGGCATTGGAGCACCGACGGGCAAGGCGTTCCTGACGCACATTCCGCCGACGACGCCGTGTACTTACCCGGTCGCAACGCACTGCTTATAATTAAAGCGTCGATTTGGTGCCGGCTAAATGGGATCGGACAACTGGCCCTGGCCGTTTTAGGCTCGAATCCTTTCGGCGACGCAACCTCGGAGTTTTTCGATGATCTGGAATCCGCCTTGGATCGCGCCACCGGAGGGCGGGTGCGAGTGGTGCGGCCCTTTGCCCAACTCGATAAGCAGCAGGTGATGCGGCTTGGCCGCGATCTGCCGCTGGAGCTGACTTTTTCCTGCATCGCCCCGGTCGACGGACTTCATTGCGGAGTCTGCAACAAGTGCGCGGAAAGGCAAAAGGCGTTTCGATTGATTGATATGGAAGATCCGACAAAGTACGTGAAAAGGATGAGGGATGAAGGATGAATAAAACATAAATCGCCGTTCATCGCAGATCCTCCATTTCTTATCCTTGCTATTCATCCTTCATCCCTCAACCTTCATCCTTTTATATATGTTTCGCGTGTCCCGAGAAATCAACTTTTGTTACGGCCATCGGTTGTTGAACTACGAGGGCAAGTGCCGGCATTTGCACGGACATAACGGCCGAGTGGTTATTACGATCAAGGCCGCGGCCCTGGACAACAAGGGAATGGTGCTCGATTTCAACGATATCAAGACGGTCGTGAGCCGCTGGATCGACGAAAATCTGGACCACCGCATGATACTCAACCGTGACGATCCGGCCGTGCCCATGCTGCAAAAACTGGGCGAGCCGCTATATCTTTTGGACGTCAATCCCACGGCCGAGAACATTGCCAGGCTTATCGCCGAATATGCCGCCGGCCAAGGCATCCCCATCGCCGAAGTCCGGCTCTGGGAAACTCCGCACTGCTTTGCAACTTATTCCCCGCAGAAACGGGAATGAACGGACCGGAACAAGCCCGCGTAGGTTATGCTTCAGCATATCAAATAAAATGGTTTTCCACATAAATGTTATGCTAAAGCATAACCTACGATTTTCACTGCGATCAGCATGGGTGGATCAAGAAAAAATAACAGTCCGGGCAATCGACTGGCATCGACGCCGGACTGTTTTCCCCCCCTGGGAACTTCCTTATTCGATTTAGGTCGCATTCCTAGCTACATCTTTGCGACAGGAGAATAGATCGGAAATTGCTGCCGCTTTCTTTGGCAAACTTTGCCGATTATTGGGAATGAATAGATCTGAGCCAGTCTTTCGGGTGGATTATTGGCCATCGGGCTGCTATTCCCCGTCCGCTCCGAATTATTTATAAGGGTGACCTTTTAAGGCTATCAGTCGCGGCTATTGAGTCTCGGATTATAAATGTCATTTAGCCCACGGGTTGCAACCCGTGGGCTTGGCTTGATTTACAATTTGCACTCACGACATTAATTTCCTGACTCTTAATAAACAAAAGATATTAAAAAATTGGCAAATCATTCTCATTCTTTTCAAATTACCCATGTTCACAACTATCTCGATTTCGCCTTATAAACTTTGTCGATTAGGTCGATTTTGAGGAGACGCCAGACTTAGTTTTTACAATCTATTTAAAGGAATTTTATTGTGAATAAAATCAGTCATCTGCTACAGATTGTTTTCAGGTCGCCTCTGGTGTGGGGTATTTTTGGTTCAATGGGTTTTTATGCACTGATTTTCCACGGCCCTTTGGATATCGACTTGGTCAAACGCTACTTTACCAAGCATCCGGTGGAATACATGGAAACGGTCCTGTTCTCCATCGGACTGGCCGCCTTGATCCTCAAGGCACTTGATTTCGCCGCTCAGCGGTCCGGGCTGGCCAAATCACCCTTGGGACCCAAAACTCAGTCCGCGGAACCTGCCCAAGCCTGCCATGCCCTGTTGCAACGACTCGATCAACTACCTCAAGGACGTCAGGAGGAGTTTTTTATCGGGCGATTACGGGCCGCGTTGGAACACGTCCGCAGCCATGGCTCGGCCGAGGCCCTGAACGATGAACTGAAATATCTTTCCGATATCGCCGCTTCCCGGTTGCACGCCGGTTTCGGACTGTTCCGGGTGATCTTGTGGGCCGTTCCGATCCTCGGTTTCTTAGGCACGGTGGTGGGCATCACCATGGCCTTAAACAGCGTGGACCTCAAGTCGCCCGACCAATCGATGCTGCAGGTCCTCAACGGATTGGGCCTGAAGTTCGACACTACGGCAGTGGCCTTATCGATGTCGATGGTATTGATGTTTGTTCATTTTTTCGTGGACCGATCGGGCAACGGGCTGTTGGAGCACGTTGATCGCCGCGCGGAAGAGGAATTGTCCGGGCGATTTCAGATAGTTTCCTCCAGCGCAGACGGCCAACTGGTCGCCTTTCGCCGTATGGCCGAAACCTTGATCCAGGTTTCCGATCGGCTGGTTCAGCGCCAAGCCGAATTGTGGCAGGCTTCGATGGAAAACGCGGCCGTACGCTGGGCGAATATGGCCAAGGTTGGAGGTGAACAGCTCCAGGCTTCGCTGGCCGGGTCATTAAGCGACGGCCTGAAAATGCACGCGCAGCATTTGGCCGCCGCCGAACAGGCCTCGATTCAAGCCAACCGCCAATATTGGGAAAAGATCCTACAGGGCCAGGCCCACAGCACGCAAAATTTGGCGGCATTGCAAGCGGGAGTGACGCGGCAGGTCGAAGTGATCGAGCAGACCGTGGCCGCGGTGGGCGAAGTGTCCCGGCTGGAAGACGCGCTGAATCGCAACTTAAGCACTTTGGCCGGGGCCAAGCATTTCGAGCAGACCGTGATGAGCCTGGCGGCGGCGATAAACTTGCTTAACGCCCGGCTGGCCGAAATACCGGCGTCGCCGGCAATAAGGCTCGATGGAAACCGACGGGCAGTTCAGGCGGCATGAAATTCAACCTGCACAATCATCACCGGCGCCGACGCGAGGGCGCGCCAAGCATCTCGCTTTTTCCCTTTCTGGCAGTATTGATCTGCACGATGGGTGCGCTGGTTCCATTGCTGTTTGCCATCACCCGGCAAGCCCGGCTGCAGGCCGCCCAGACCGCCGTCGCCAAAATCGCCGAAAGGAAAGCCGAAATCAAGACCGAGCACGAGACAATGCAATGGCGAATCGGGCAATTGAGAACATCGCGCACGAAGACGAACGGGCAAGTGGCCGACGCCCGCCTGGAACTCGGGCACCTGGAAGATCACTCACGGGAATTGCGCGAGAAGTTCTCCGTCCTGGAAAAGACCGTAGCCGACTTGGACAAACTCGACGGCGACGACAACCGGCAACGCTCGGAGCAGGTCGAGGAGTTGCAAAAGCTTCGCGCCAAAATCGACGCGGCTAAGAAACAAGTGACCGATGCTCAGTTGGAAGCGGCCTCGCGAAAAAAATCTTATGCCATTGTCCCTTACGAGGGTCCGAACCAGACCTATAGGAGGCCGATTTACCTGGAATGCTGCGCAGACGCCGTGGTCATGCAGCCCGAGGGAATTGAATTCCTTGAGACCGATTTCGAGGGCCCCTTAGGGCCCGGCAATCCCCTGGCCGCCGCCCTCAGGGCCGTGCGCGAGTATCTGTTGGCAAACCATGGGTTCGATCCCCAACGCGACGGCGAACCTTACCCGCTGCTGCTGGTCAGGCCCGATGGCATCGCGGCCTATTATGCCGCCCGCGCCGCAATGACCTCCTGGGCCACGGATTTCGGTTACGAGTTGATCGAGGCCGATTGGAAGCTGGCATATCAGCCGCCCGACGTTCAATTAGCCAAAGTTGTGCAAGAGGTGCTGGTTTCTGCGCGGGCCCGCCAGCAGCGATTGATCGCGGCCGCTCCCGGAGCTTATACCAAAAAACCCAAGGCGACTTATCGGGCATCGCCCAGCCGCGGCGGTTCGGTGCGGGTGGGCGGATCGCATTACGACGACGAAGATACTGAAGACTCGGGCTTTCATATGCGTCAGCCGTCGGGTCGAATCGGCCGCGGATACGGCTCATCGGAAACCGGCCCCGGAGAAAGCGATTCGCCAGGTCCAACCGAGGCCGAGAGAGTGGCATCACTGTATGGCAACACCGGGGGCGGAACTTCGTCTCAAAGCGGACTATATCCAGCAGGCCAATCGACAGGCGGACAATTTTCAAGCGGACAAGGCGGAACATCGGGAAATGGTTATGGATCTGCAATAGGAGGCGGCATGGGCGGCAATGAGCCAAAACAGGGCGCGGCGGGTGGAGGTTATGGAACTGGAAGCGTAGCTCTTGGCGGCGGAAACTCAACGACTGGAATCGGAAGCGGGACAATCGCAGGAGGATATGGAAGAACCGGCGGCAACAACGGAGCGCTCGGATACGGAGATGGGTCGATTGGACGTGGGGGAGTCAGATCGGGGATGGGCAACATGAATGCGGGTTTGGCAGGACAGGGGACATCCACCGGTAGTTCGCCCGCTTATGGCGGCCTGGATTCATCGACTCAAAGCGGCGGGTGTGCCGGCGGGAATATGGGTAACGGCGGCTACTTAAGCGGCAATTCTGGTTATGGCGGCGGTGCGGGCGGCAGCGGGGGTTTTGGCGGCATTGCCGGCGGCAGAACGGGAAACACTGACAATGCGAACAACAATTTGAGTGGCAACAACCCCACAGGCAGCAACGGGCCCGGCAGTTCCAGCGGCGGTGCAGGAGCGGGCGGCAGCATCAGCGGCGATGGCGGCGGCGGTGCAGGAGCGGGCGGCAGCGGCATCAACAGCGATGGCGGCGGTCAGGCGACTGTTGGGC
>JBEKSO010000016.1:0-22268 GCA_049516935.1 Thermoguttaceae bacterium | reverse complement strand
GCGTCCGCCGCGGCCGTAGCGGCTTTGTCGGCCGCCGTCTTGGCGTCGGTCGCGGCCTTGGCAGCTTCGTCCGCCTGCTTGCGAGCCTTGTCATCAATAGCCTCCGCGGACCTCGACGCTTGGGCCGGTTGCGCCTGGATCAGAGTGCCAAGCATGTCGGCGATCTTATCCAGTTTCTCATTCGTCGGACTCAGATCCACCGAATTTGATGAACCGATCGACAACGTCGGCCACGCTGGCGACGTGCCTCCGGGCTTCTGCGGCGATGGACTCGCTTGCTGATCGCGGAATTGCTCCCGATACCGGTAAGGCAAAAGATACGGCGCGGGCGCCGGACGCGTTCCGCCAGGGCACGTTCCGCCCGGACACGTTCCGCCCGGACATTGGGTTAGCGTCGAATCCTGACTTTCTCGCCACAGCGGCTTGGATTGTTTAACTTGTGCGCCGAATGCCTCGTACAAACACTGCACCGGCGTGGCAATGCCTTCCGAATCGTTTACCGTCCTTGCCCGCAACACGGCGACGATCATTTTTCCCTCGGCGTCGAAAATCGCCGAACCGCTCCGTCCGTTGGCCGGCGTGGGTAAAAAGTGCAAATCCCCGCCGTTACAACCCAGGGCATGACCCTTCCATCCGGTCGACCAAGTGCCGTTCGCGCACCCCACCGAACTGAGCGTGGCCCCTGCCGGCACAACGTACTCTCGCGGCGCAATGGGAATAACGCAGGGCAGCACGCCGTCGAATGACTCTTCCGCCACGGCGATAATGGCCGCATCGGCGGCTTCCGACCGGGCGATTACCTGCCCGGCCAGCGGCTGCGATTGGTGTCCCTGCCGCCAAAACTCGCAGCGAACCGCGCGATCTTTCCCAGTCACGTGCGCGGCGGTAAGCACATATACCCGCCCCCCGCCGATCTCGAAAACGCAGCCGCTGCCCACGCCTCCGTCCGCGGCGGATATGCGGCAGGTGGCGTCAATGCAATCGGTCATCGAGGCATTTGCCGTACCGCTGAGTGCGTTTATGATCGCGAGAATTATCCCCAGAGCCATTATGAGCACGGCGATCCACATAATGTCCCTGCCAAGTTTAGCCCATTTGTTCGGTTTTACTTTCTTGTGCATTTCGATTTCCCCTTAAAAAAATTCGGTAAATAAATTTTCTGTTCTTGGTAATCACGAATCCGTAAGCCGTTTCATTCATCCCTCATCTCTCATCCCTCATCTTTCATCTATTCTGTATGCCACTGAAATTGATCCGTGAACATGCTGTTGAATTTTCGACCGCAGTCGATCCAGCATCTTTTGCGCGGCATCGACTAGTCCGGCATCGACGTCCGGCAGCCGGTTGTCGGCCGCGGCGAAAATCTCGGGCAGCGTCTTGAGCACATTTTCGCGCTTCGCCTTGGGCAAAAGTCCCAGAAGGTAGGCCGTCAACTGTGCTATCGGCGGCGACTGAGACGCCAATCGCACCCCATCGTGGTTCACCACGACGTGCCCCTCAGCTAGGAAAGCGCAGGATGCCTTGCCAACCTCGCCGCTGATTTTCAGCGCAACGTCGTACTCAGCCCCGGCCGCGAGCGCGTCCCGGCGGAATTGTTTCTTCGCTATCGATTCCAAGACCAATGAGACCAATAGGACTTATTAAACAACCCTTATCCCTTCACGGCATCAGCGTAAACCGGTAGCGGTAAAACGGCGATCTCGCCAAATCGGCCGGTTCGGTCAGCCGATCGGCCAGGTGCGGCACCGGATCAACGCCCCCGCCCAGGCGATCGGCCATGGCGCAGGCCTGGCTGCAAAACGGCGGCCGCCGGTCAACCGCTGCGTCGTCCATGTCGGGCCGAACGAACCACCGCACTACAGGCAAATGAAAAAACGACGCCGTAATCAATCCCGCGTAACCGTAATTCCATCCGCATAGCCCGCGCATGAACCGCACTGCTCCAGCGCGATCGTAATTCGGCCAGCGGTTCCTCGGATTGGCCTGATAAACGTCCCAGCGCCCGGGATATTGCTTGACTTGACTGGCAAGTGTTACTGCCCGGCCTCCGTACCACCACAGCACTTCCAGGCAGAATAAGTCTCCATCCCACCATGCCGCCTTGGCTGCATGGCAGTGTTCGCCCCGGCCGGCAATCGATATCGCCCCGCGCCGCCGATACAACAGCAGATCGCCGTCGCGAATTTTCTCTTGGGCCTCGGCCAGCGGCGCCATGACCCGCGTTATTCGCGGAACATCGATCTTCGTCATGCCTTTATTTTCCCTTTGCTTGAGGTTTGATAGTGTTTTGCGCGCATTTTATTTAGCCCCCGGTGAACACACCGGGGGTTTAGGTTGCGGATTTACACAGCGCCGCGGTTAGGGACCTAACTTCGCACTTGAGTTCTGAACCCTGAACCCCGAACCCTGAACCCTCTTGTTGTTCCCTCCGCCATCGGCGCACTTCTTCATAGCGCTGCTGATGGACCGGCTTCAAATTCAGTCCGATTGGCGTGAACGGCTGGAATGCATTCGCTCGGATCAACGCCCGGATGGCCGGTAATTTCGCCATCTCTTTTCTCGTCCGGCACAACCGGCAAGGCATATACACCATGCCCCCGCAATCCGGACATCGCTCGGGTGGAACGTCTGGAACTATGGGCTCTTCTTCCCACGGCCACATACGTCTTGGTTGGATGCGCCGCCTGCCCGAGGCAATCGCCCCTATCGTGCCCCGGCTTACCCCGGTAAACCGTGCGATCTTGCGATAGCTCAATTTGCCCTCGGCCAGCAGTCGCTCGATTTGTTCCACAAGTTGCGGTTCGATCATGCTCGATTCACCTCGCGCAAAAAAAAGAGCCCGGCGACGGAAAATGACTTCCGCCGTCGGGCTCTTGTGGATACCTGTTCTACCAGGCCCTTCCGATACCCGCTCGATGTTGTGAACTTAGCATAACTGCTGGCCTAATTTCAAGAGATATTTTTGTGCCAAATTCAAGAGAATATTTTGCACCAAACTCCCCTCTCCGGGCACCGACCGAAGGTTGGTCGGGAGAGGGCAAGGGTGAGGGCCCGAGTGCCACCGGCTCTGCCAGTGTTTGCCAGACTATCCTTTATTGTGTGTTAACCGCCTACAACATCCACTTACCATTAATCAATTATTACATACCTGCTGCGATGGCAAGTTGAAGAAATGGCAGTCCCAAGGGAACGTTTCGACTCATATATTTCCGCTGCGACGGATGGATGGCATTTTAATTCACAAGATGGCAAAATATAGCCCATCCATAAAAGGTATTGATGCATTCGTATGAGCCGCCAATGTGCGGCGGCAAAAGACAGATTCTTGACACCCATTCGACGTGATCCAGATTTGCGGGTCAAAAACATTGACTAGAAAACTGTCAATGCTGACATTAATATCGAGGTCTAATTCACCGCTCCATGGACGAAGTCGAGGAGGATTTGGCCTGTGCTGTCCTCTGGAGCCCCAAGAAGGTGGTTGGCGTTGAAGTGATCCCGTCCTTCGATCAACTTGGACTCAGCAGTTCCCTTGGCTTCGCGGATCAACGCCGCCAGCCGTTCGGACGCCTTGTGTGAGGCGTCACCCTCTTTTATGGAAATAAAGAGAAAAGGCGGTCCGTCTCGCAAATCCTTGACATGAGCCACGGGCGAGGCGTCTCGCCAGGCGTCCTCCGAATCGCCGAAATTCTTTTTGATGTAATCGGCGTACATGCCGCCGTCTTTGACCTTTTGAACCAAATCGTAAGCGCCGCCGCTCCAGGCCACGACGCCGTGCAGATCGAAAGGGCGAAGTTTGACCTTGGCCAAGTAGCGCGGATCAAGCGCTACGAGCGTCACGAGGTGGCATCCGGCAGAGTGCCCCAGGAGGAAAATCTTACGTGGGTCGCCCCCATATTCCGCCACGTGATCATGCACCCAGCTGACCGCCGACGCCACATCATCCGCTTGATCAGGATGTTTCGCCAGCGGCGAGAGCCGGTAGTTGATGCTTGCGAAAATGATTCCGTGTTCATTGAGATACTTCGGCTTATAACTGACCTCTGCTTTATCGTGCCTGCTCCATTCTCCGCCATGGACGAAGACGACTACCGGGGCGTTCTTGACCCCTTTGGGTAAATACAGATCGAGCCTCTGCTTTTCGTCTTTCCCGTAGGGGATGTCGAGCTTCAACTCGGTGTTTTTAGCCAAAACGGCTGCCTGCGAGGGCCGTGAACTGGCGTTTTCAGCTGCGGCAGCCGGAGGATCGGCGGCTAAAATAAGTTTTGGAAAGTAGCATGCAGCCACGGCAATAACAATAATCGAGAGGATGCTCTGCGGCCATCGCCGGTCATGAAATCGAATCATGTTTTTTATCTCCGGGAAAATGTCAGGGAATTATGGAATGTTGAAAGCCGCCAGGTTGTTGTTTTGCTCTTTTATTTCAATCTTTAGCGGGGTGGTTTGGGGATCGGCGTACCGACCTTGAAGCAGGTCGGGCCCGATGTTTTCGTCGTTTTCCTTTCGCTCCGACGAGGGATATATGATTGTGATTGCATAACGACCGGCCTGTGCGCCATCGTACGATTGATAGGTACTCAGCCGGAACTCGCCGTTTTTCTTTACCTGGGCCCCGGGCTTAGGTGTTTTACGTGAATCGTCATCCACGGGGTTGAATGTCACCGTGGCCCCTTCCGCCGGATTCCCCCGGTAAAGAACCTTCCCCGTAACAGGATATGCAACTTTTCGATCACTATGCCCGCAAGAAACGGAACCAAGTAGTAATCCGCTCAAAAGCAGGTAAAGTGCGATTTTTTTAAAACGATTCATGGTTAACATAATGAAAAGTGTCTCATCCTTATTGAACCGCCGAAAGATCCTGAACGGTATCATGGCCGTGCGCCGTGGCCAGCGCGAAGAACACCGGGGGATCCATTTCTCGGCCAAGCAAATGAACAGAGCCGTCGGCAAAGGTCGCATAGGCGCCGGCGACATGAAAGCTGAAGACGCCGCGGTAATTGCTGCAGTTGATCGCGCCCGGACCGCCCTGCATGGTTCCATCCCAACTCCACGTCCCCACCGAGAAATTGTTGTTATGCGCCCAGCCTCCCCAGCCATAATTAAGTGGAACGTCGTCCACTACGTCGGCCGAACTTGCCGAAACATAGGAAGGGAAATCGGCGGATGAAACTCTATGTCTGTTTGCAAGATAAAGCCAGGGTCGGCCTGACATCTCAGTTATCATCATGGTGTTGGAAAGGCCATCGGTAATTTTGGAGAGCGGCTGGGCTAAAGGCGTTTTGCTCTGCGCTCCGAACGCGCCGCCAAGGTCCAATTGCGGCGAGGCGTTGGGGTAATAATAAAAATAGCCGGGCGGAACGGCGCTAGGCGCTTTTATCGCGGTTGACGACGAGGCGCCCGAAACGGCAAAGTAATCCGTGGTCGCCGTTGTGAAGGTCGTGAGTGGATTGGCACTTTGGCCGGCGAAACCCGGGTTGGTGGCCGTGTAAACGCGCTCTACCAGACTTGCTGGACACTCCAAAAGGGAAATCCGCTGTATAACTGCGTTGGCATTAACGGCATCGAACCACGGTTGGCCGTAGTTATATTGTTTGGCCAGGCTTCGCTCTTCAAAATAAGGGAAGATTTGCGGTATCCACCCTAATTGATTCGACGACGCATACAGCAAAGGCATTTTGTGATAAGCGTTTTCATAGCCGTGACAGGCCAAACCCAGTTGCCGAAGATTATTATTGCATTGCGAGCGTCGGGCCGCCTCACGCGATGCTTGGACGGCGGGCAGCAACAGACCCAACAGAATTCCTATGATTGCAATAACTACCAGCAACTCTACGAGCGTGAAAGCCATCCGGCGGGAAAGGTTAGTTTTAACCATCAATAGCTTATAGAGGTTTTCGATTTATTTTTAATCGAATCAACAGCAAATTCCATGCCAGACGTTCCACCACTCATCCTAGTGTTCGAATTGTACATCTTCTTATGCTGTTAGTCATGCGGTGGCTCAGCAAACTGGGCAATCAATTCTAGTCACCAAAAGCCAATTTTAGTAATATTTTAGGGAAAATTTCTGTCTTTTCATCTCCATATAAATTAATGTAACAGTCAGAGTATCTACTCTTTTCGGTTCGCGTGCAAATCCCCTCATATGTCAAAATATTAGACATGCTTGTCGAAAAATGTGACACAGCCAATCTATTGATGTTTGCTTAGATAATGGTCCGACAAGACAACCTTTTTGTTGTATTTTCCGGCCTCCCGTTGGTCGGCCTCGGTTCATTCGCCATGCAAAGGTCAATAAAATTCCGTGAAAAGCTCCAATAAAATTAATATAGAATCATGTGTAATATGAGTAAAATGTGCAGCATCAACTGAAGATTTTTTCAAGTATTTGAATTTCTGACTCCCCTTCGCACTGCTAACTTCGCCGTGTAAAATTCAGCTTTACACTAACTCCGGAAAGTAGTCGCATTAAGTCATCCATTGTTTGGAGCCTCAAAATACCGTTTTCCAATAATTGTTCGGTAGCGCTCAAACTATAAAAAATATCCTATATAATGTTTCCCGCCTTTGGCTGAAAGGAATCCCCACCGGCAGCAAGCCGCTCGACTTGTTCCACAAGTTGCGGTTCGATCATGCTCGATTCACCTCGCGCAAAAAAAAGAGCCCGGCGACGGAAAATAACTTCCGCCGTCGGGCTCTTGTTGATACCTGTTCAATCAGGCTCTTCCGATATCCGCTCGATGTTGTGAACTTAGCATAACCGCTGGCACAATTTCAAGAGAAGTTTTTGTGCCAAATTCAAGAGAATATCCTGCACCAAAGTCTCCTTTCCCTCCGGAATAGAGAGTGTTTCAGTGGCATCTATTGACTATGCCACCCATTGCCCCCCATCCGGTTGGTATTGCACGATAACTCTTGCCTGAGTATATTAATTGGCTGATCGAGTGTGTATCTCTCACTCATATACGAGGTAGCGTTAGCACCATCGAGTGAACGAATGTCCGACTCCTTTGGGAGAAGGATGGGTGCGTTCTTTAGTTGCCTCGGCCCCGGAAGCCAGTCTCCCTCATTTCTCTGGCGGTGATTCTCTTCCTGTACCCGGGCTTTCCCAGATCACAACTTCGAGTTGGATGCGCAAGAACTGTCCAACACAGGTGAACAGGGATGCTGTATCACTCTGACTAAAGGAGTCACTGCCGTGTCTTGTCGTTTTGCTATGGTCGGAGGCATTCTGTTGGCTATTCTCGTTCCCGCCGGTGTGTCATTCGGTCAAGGGATTAACTACCAGGTTCTCCACTCATTCAATTTTAGCGAAGCACCTACAGCCGGTTTAGTTATAGCCGGCTCCACTATTTTCGGCGAAACAATGGCGGGGGGAATGTATCATCACGGTGGTTTTTTCAAAGTGAGCACAAGTGGTAGCAGTTACACCGTTCTACATTCGTTCACGGGCACGAATGACGATGTCTATGGGGATGTTTCCGTTCTAGTCGGTTCAACACTTTATGGCACTGGCTCGAACGGGCAAGGCAACGTGTTCAAGATGAGTATGGATGGGACTGCATCTAGCATCTTGCATGCGTTCGGCAGCTCCCTGGGTGATGGAACGTACCCTTTATGCCCGCTAATTGCCAACGGGTCAACCTTGTACGGTGCGACCCAGAGCGGTGGGGCGTTGGGCAATAACGGTACGATCTTCAAGATCAACGCGGATGACGGCAGCTATAGTCTCTTGCACACCTTTAACGGTGACGATGGAACGTTTCCGAACGAACCTATTCTTAGCGGATCAACCATCTATGGCACGACTCTTGTCGGTGGAAGCGGCGGCGCCGGAAGTGTCTATAAGTTTAATGCCGTCGGAGACGGATTCACCACGATTTATTCGTTTGCATCAGGCGGTATCGGTCGGCCTACAGGCAGCATCGCGATCTGTGGGGCAACCATTTATGGCGTCACCGAGTTTGGCGTAACCGGCAATTATGGCGCTGTCTTCAGGGTGAACACCGACGGCAGTGACTATCGTGTAATACATTTGTTTTCCTCAAGTGATGTTGGCGGATTCACTCCCCTCGGACTCACGATTCTCAATTCGACGCTTTACGGAGAGACCCAGGCAGGTGGCGCCAACAACAGCGGCTCAATATTTTCAATGAACATGGACGGCAGTGGCTACAGTGTTCTCCATCCTTTTAGCTCCGGCGCTTTGCCACACGGCTGCCTGACCATCGACGGTTCAACCCTATACGGTACAACCTATTACGGCGGTAGCTACAACGGCGGCAGTGTATTTTCCCTAATCGTCCCCGAACCCTCTACCCTTTTCCTCCTCGGTATCAGTTCGATCGGCCTCCTCGCCTATGCTCGGCGGCGGAGGTAAGAATGCTGCTGAGACCAAAGTGACTCGCAAGCGGGCCATCTACCGTTGCGACCGCGCCAGTGTCCCGTAGTCTCAACCGTATTTCGGCACTCGCAAGAAACCACCAATTTCCAATAATTGCATAGCCACGGTCAAATTTAAAAAATTCTATAAATTGTTTCCCATCTTTGGCGGACTGGAATAATTACCCGCTGCAAGGTTCTGGAACTCCGCGACTGTCTGCTCTAGTTCTTCGATCAGCGGGATTATGCCTGATCGCTTTAAAACTTCCACCACTTGGCGATAGTACCATAGTGTTTTTTCCCGCCCGCCTTTGAAATGCCTCCAGATCGCCTCGCCCTGGCTACGGTAATCTCGCAACAGCGAACGGACGTTGTGCAATTTATCGGAGGCCACTACCAGCCGAATCGAAGGCGAAGCATGCACAAGCCTGGCCAAAAAAACGTCTTTCCGCTCCTGCCAAGGCGGTTTAGGCATGGTGTCTGAATCAGTGCAACCTCGCACAATCGCCGCCACCGCCGGCCCAAACCGCCGCTCGATTTCCTCGCCAGTCGCAATCCCCCCCTGATCTTCGATTGCATCGTGTAACAGCGCGGCAATCGCCTCGTCCTCGTCCGCCCCGTAATCCAATGCAAGCGAGGTCACACCCAACAGATGTGCAACGTACGGCTCCCCGCTGACTTTACGCACCTGCCCGGCATGCAACTGGACGGCATATTGCAAAGCGTCATTAAATCGCGCAGTTAATTGCATAACGCGCCTTTATCTTTGTTCAATTTGCAATTTGAAATTTGCAATTTACAATTTGCAATAAAAAATTCCCGACAAATGCGCTCAAATCTGATAAACGATCCCCTTCACAGGCTTATACAGCGAATCCCGCTCCACCGGCTCCCGCCCCGTTTCGGCGATCAGCCCGCGAAGTTCGTCAATCGTCAATGCCTCGGGCGTTTGCGATCCGGCTGCATGATGGATGCGTTCATAACGCACGGTTCCGTCCAGGTCGTCGGCCCCGTAGGCCAACGCCGTTTGGGCTACTCCGACGCCCAGCGAAATCCAGTATGCCTTGACGTGCTGGAAGTTGTCGAGCAAAAGCCGGCTGACGGCGATCACCCGCAGATCCACAAGCGGCGACGCCCGGCGCAAATGAGATAATCGTGTATTTTCCGGATGAAACGCCAAGGGAACAAAGGCCTGAAACCCGCCTGTGGTATCCTGAAGTTGCCGCAATTGCAGCAAATGCTCGATGCGATGGCGGGCGCTTTCCAGGTGGCCGTAGAGCATGGTGGCATTCGAATTTAGCCCGAGTTCATGGGCCGTGCGATGCACCGTTAGCCAGGTTTGCCCATCGGCCTTGCGAGGGCAAATTTGCCTGCGGATTTCCGGGTCGAAAATTTCCGCGCCCCCGCCGGGCAAACTGCCCAAACCGGCCGCCCGCATTTCTTCTAATATCGCCCGTATCGAACGCCCGGTGAGCCGCGTAAACCAGTCTATCTCCACTGCCGTCCAAGCCTTCAAATGCATGTGCGGAAACGCCGCGTGCAGTTCCCGGATCATATCGAGGTACCAGGCGTATGGTTTTTCCGGATGCGCGCCGCTGACGATGTGCAATTCCGTGCACCCGGCCTCAGACGCCTCCCGGCCTCGCTTTAATATCTCGTCGATCTCCATCGTATAGGCTTGCGGGTCGTCCTTATCACGGCTATAAGCGCACAACGCACAGCGATACGCGCAGATGTTCGTCGGATTCAAATGGGCGTTGCGATTATAAAAAACTGAATTCCCATTCTTGCGACGGCTGACGATCTCGGCCAACTCGCCCACGGCGTGCAGATCCGTTTCCAGCCGAAACAAAAACTCCCCCTCCGCCGCAGTCAACCGCTCGCCGGCATCGATCTTTTTGCTTATGCGATCCAACATCATGAAGTTTTCGGTTTGCAGTTCACGGTTTTCGGTTCACTGGTCACTGTTATGAGTGCGAAAACGCAAACAGTTCCAGTAATAATTCAACATTCAGCATTCATCAATCAGCATTTATTCATCCCTCATCCTTCATCCTTTAAAACTACCACGCCAGATCCACCGCCCCGATCGCCAATAATCCCAGGCTGACTACGGCGTTTACATGGAAAAACGCCCGGTTGACCCGGGTGAGATCGTCGGGCCGGACGATTCGATGTTCGTAAAATAATAGCCCGGCTATGCAGACAACGCCGGTCAAATATATCCGCCCAAAAAGAGGATATGCCAGCGGCAACATCAACAGCAGGCAGACCATCAATAGATGGCACAAAGCCGCGATCCTGAGCGCCGCGACGACGCCGAATCGGGCGGGAATGCTCCTAAGCCGCATCCGCACGTCAAAATCATAATCCTGGCAGGCATAAATGATGTCGAAACCCGCCACCCAAAACAGCACTGCCCCGCCAAGCACCAACGGCGCCACACTAATCTCCGCGCGGATCGCCACCCAAGCCGCCAGCGGCGCAAGCATCAGCGCCGCCCCAAGCCAAAAATGAGACAACAGCGTAAAACGTTTCGCATAACTATAACCCATCAAAAACAACAGCACGGGAAGCGACGCCAGGAGCGGAATCCGGTTATGCGGCAAAAACAACAATGTGCTTGCCACAAATCCCATGGCGCACAGCACCGTGAACAAGACCACGCTGCCGACGCTTAAGACGCCGCCGGGCAAGTGCCGCGTTTGCGTGCGCGGATTAATCGCATCCAGCCGCCGGTCTGCAATTCGATTAAACGCCATCGCCATGCTGCGGGCGAAGACCATGCACGCCAAGATGCCCAGCAAATCAAGATATCGAAACGCCACCGGCGGTGAACTCCGCGCGTTCGCGGTCCACGCCATGAGCCCCGCCAACAGCGCAAACGGCAATGCAAACAGCGTATGGCTGAAGCGAATCATTTCCAGCATTCGGCGGATGCGGTGGAACATGGCAAATAGTTAAGTTTAGCCCGACGGGCACCATGCGTAGCATGGTCGCGGCCGGTGGATTATTGATAATATGCGTTCTTTACCCTTATTCTCCCGGCACAAGTGCCGGGGCTAAACTTTCCACTTTCTCCACTGCTCACCGGCAACTGCCCACCATCCACCGCCCACTACTCACTAACTCCCCACCGCTGGATCAAGGCATTTTCAACGCCCAACTGATCGCAAATCCTTGCCACGATGAAATCGACCAGGTCGCCGATGGATTTCACGCCGTGATAAAATCCGGGCATGGCAGGAAGTATAATCGCGCCGACCTCGGCTGCGCGGCGGAGGTTGTCGAGCATCACCAGCGAAAGCGGCGTCTCTCGCGGCACCAATATTAGTTTCCGACGCTCCTTCAAATGCACTTCGGCCGCGCGGTGTATCAAATTCGTGCTCGTGCCGTGGACTATTGCGCTCAAGGTGCCGCTGGAACAAGGGCAAATCACCATCCCGTCGGTCAAAAACGAACCGCTGGCAATGGGGGCAAGATAGTCGCGGTAGTGATGGTATTGGAGTTTACCCGCCTCGCCCGAACCCACCGCCAGCACGTTGCTGGAATCGCTCGATATGCCGGCCACCGAGCGAATGGTTTGCAGCTTGCGGTCTTTCGGAGTCGGACCGGTGTCGATCATGAGCATCGTGGGGTTGAAATTCTCCAAATCGACGGTCAGGTCGAGTTCTTGTTGAAACACCGCCTGCGCTGCGGCGCTTATAGTCAGATGCACGTCGCACCCGGCCGCCGAAAGCACCTCCATCAAGCGGATGGCGTATGTTACTCCGCTTGCCCCTGTAATAGCTACTACTATATTCTGTTTCGTCATTCGCATTTATCCTTTCGTACCGACATATAATGTGGCTATGCCGAAAGTAAAAGGGTACATTGCCGCTTCCTTCAATCCGGCTTCGCGCAACCGCTGGACAAACGCCTCGCGTTGAGGAAATCGGTCCACGCTCTCTGGAAGATAATTGTACGCCTTTTGGGTGTTGCGTGCCAGGGTCTGTCCTATCCGCGGCAATACACGATGAAAATACCAATTATAAAGCACGTTAAAAGGCCAAATTCGCGGCATTGAGAATTCCAACACGGCCACGCTGCCGCCCCGCCGGCATACCCGAACCATCTCTTGCAATCCTTTGTCCGGATCACTTACATTACGCAACCCAAAGGCCACCGAAACGATTTGAAAAACTTCGTCCGGAAAGGGCAAGCTGACAGTATCTGCCTCGATCAATATCAGGCGATCACCTGCGCCGGCCCGGCGAGACTTTTTATTGCCGATTTCCAGCATCGGCCGGCAAAAATCGGCACCCACCACACGTACTGCCGACAACCGCCGGCTGGCCCTCCAATACGCCAAGGCCAGGTCGGCCGTACCAGTGCAAACGTCAAGAATCGGACCGGCTCCGTCCTGCGGCGCTACTAACCTAACCGTTTTTCCCCGCCACAACCGATCCACGCCCAGCGATAGCAAATGATTCAAAAAATCGTACCATCCGGCAATCTCGCCGAACATCTGCCGTATTTGGGTAGATGGTAGATGGTTCATGGTACATGGTTTCGCAAATTAGGCAATTGGTGCCAACTGGGTAAAATAAGAAGAAATATAAAACCTTGCCGATTATCACGACTGCATGTAATTTTTGGATTTTAACGATTATTCCTGTTCTGCGGGCCAATCTTGGCCGATTAGGCTGTGGTTAGATTCTATAGCCTAATGAGCCATCAGCTATTCTTGATAACTTCGGCAGGAAAAGCAAGGAGGATAAACTAGTGAAAACGGCAACAAGGCAAATCTTGACGTTTTCAATCTTGATAGGCATGTTGGCCGGTACACAACTCTTGGCACAGCAAACCAATCCAGTTAAACAGTTTTCACATAATATTCCTTCCAAGACAATCTATGTGGCCCAACAGCAAGCGCCCGCCGATCAATCCAGCACTAATTCGACCAGTACCCGCCCATCGCAAAATTCATCCCCCGCGGCCGCTTCGCCAACGCAACCAAGCGATTCCGTGCCAGGCTCTATAATGCCTGGAGCAGTTCCATCCGATCAGAATCTCCAAGCCATGCCCGACAATATGCCAGGCGCGGAAAACGGAATGCCATGCGTGGATAACGGACTATGGGACGGCGCTGAGCCCGGAAATTGTTGCGCGGTTTGCGGCGGAGGTTATTGCACGCCCCCTTGTTGGTATCTCGAGCAGGGCGTGCGGATTCTAAATCGAAGCGCCCCGCGAGACAATGATATCTCGTTTCAATTCATGGAGGTAAAAACATTTAGCGGGCAGACGTTGGTGTCTGACGTAATACAATATAATCAAGTACTAGATACACATTCATGGAATTACAACATAGCGCCGGGTTATGTGGCCACGATTGGGCGCTATCTCGGCCGAGACTCATCGGACCGCGACGATTTTTTGGAGTTCACATATTGGGGAATGAATACTTGGTCAAACGCCGTGTTTGTCGATACCGGATTCCGCAATCAATTCCAAGCAACAACTGCTGACGGCCGTTTCACATACTCCGGCGGCGGAGACTTAGTGACTCCATTCCTTGTTGGAGTAGCTGAAACAAGTACCATAACTGGCCAACCAACGTCATCAATTCCGGCTCAAGATAGTGCGCCAATTTTCAATCAACCGCCGGGATTGGGGACGTTCAATGCCGCATGGGGCGTGGGAGGCTTCGACCATGTCGATACGCATTCCGTCCGCGTCGACAGCGAAATGCATAATTTCGAATTAAATATACGCTTGCGTCCCCGGGGCCGACCGGATCAACTCGTGCTAAATCCCAGCGGACGCTGGAAACGGGAATGCCAACCGGGTACGTATATGTCCTATTTAGTCGGTTTGCGATATATGACCCTCGGCGACGGTTTTCATCTCCATAGCCAGGGAACGGTAACCATAACGGATAATACCACCGGCGATACCGCCACGCAGCCCGTTTCCGGCAATTATGACATTCAAACCGAAAACGACTTGCTTGGTTTGCAAATCGGCTCCGACATCATGTTTCGCCGCTGTAAATGGGCCTGGGGCGTGAGGGCCAAAGTGGGGCCCTATGTTAATTTCTCCCGGGATATAAAAGATATCGTCAACAATGGATTTTCATTTGCCTCGCCCTATACGTCATATTTCTTCAACGACCGTCTCGAGCGACGGACGCAAACAGCCGCCCTGATAGGAGAAGTTGGCTTCGAGGCAACCTACAAATTCAAGCCGAATTTGATGGGCCGAGCAGCCTACGATTTCATGTGGATCAACGGCCTGGCCTTGGCGCCCGAACAATTGACCTGGGATTTGGTTCCTTCAAAAAATGAAACCATCAACACCAACGGCGGCATCTACGCCCACGGCGTCAGCTTGAGCCTGGAATGGTTCTGGTAATCTTGGACGCTTTATAAATGTCATCCCGAGCGCAGAAAATGTCATCCTGAGCGCAGAAAATGTCATCCTGAGCGCAGCGAAGGATCTGCGTCACCCCTAAACCGATGCCGTCCGCCTGCCGCGACGAAATTTCCACGCAACAAGGCTCAACAATCCCATTATCAAGAGTCCCAATGAGGCGGGCTCGGGGACCGGCGCAATGCTGAGTGCAGAAGCACCGCCGGATGGCAT
Organism: Thermoguttaceae bacterium; assembly: GCA_049516935.1. Classification (GTDB taxonomy): domain Bacteria; phylum Planctomycetota; class Planctomycetia; order Pirellulales; family Thermoguttaceae; genus JBEKIK01. The sequence goes on along the minus strand of JBEKSO010000016.1, from coordinate 7,262 downwards.
CCCCGTCAGACCGCTGCCGGCAGCGAGTCCGTTCGCGCTGCTATCTCCCGCCAGAAGTGAATTACTTGTTGTTTGTCCCTCGAAGGTTACGGTTCCATCTGTATATAAATTATCTAGATTCCATGTATAACCACTTTGATCCACATTAAACGTAGTCCCAAGTCGATTCACGCCGGTCCAATCGAATAAATCGAATGAATCACCGACGAGTTTCGAAACATCCACGCCGTCTTTAATCGTCAATTTTAATGTACCGCCCAATGAGACTGAAGAAATTCCCGAAAAGGAAATGGTGGAATTCCAATCCTGATCATCAAAGACCATTTGCAGGATGCCGCTGGTGCCCATGCTCATTTTGTTATACACCGTAATGGGGATGGGTTTGGATGTAGAAACCGAAGGATCGCCTGTATAATTACGTACGATTAACTTACTTCCATCGGATAGGTCAAAGCCGTGAATCCCACCTTGCATTTGAATAGTGTTTTTTAAAATATACGGTTCTGGTAAAGTTTCGCTTCCTAAAGCATTGTAATCTCCTGTTGCCCCCCGCATATCAGCAAGAGTAAAGTCTGTCCCTTTCAGGTTGGTATTATAATTCGAGATGGAAAATAATTTCGCATTTGCTAGACTCGCCGATGTAAAATTGGCGCCATTCAAGGTGACGCCATTTAAAACGGCGTTTGAAAGATCTTGTTCGTGAAAATCCCAGCCCGTGAAATTATTTGCGCTGAAATTTATTCCGGATAGATCCTTTTGTTGATAGCTGGCTGTGGATTGTAGTTGTTTTTGGCTGAAGCCCTTGGAGGTCGCAAGCACAAGGCTGGCTCCGCGAATCGTGGCGCCGGATAAATTCGTGCCTGTCAGATTTGCATTGTACAGATTGGCCGATGCTAGATCCTGTCCGCTGAAATCCCAATGGCTTAAATTATTTCCCGCAAGTCCGATGCCCTCGAGATTCTTTTGCTTGTAACTGGACGTTTGTTGGAGTTGATATAGTGTTAAGGCGGTGCTGCTGAAATCCGCATAGTGGATTGTGGCATTTGTAAAATCCGTATTGGTCAGGCTGGAACCTGCAAAAACCGACGCCGTTAAATTTTGCCCTTGGAAATCCCAGCCGTTTAAATCGTTCGCTGAAAAACGAATGAAGCTCATATCATGTTGTTGATAGTTGGATGTGGATTCAAGCTGCGCTTCTGTAAGAGTCGGCGTGAAGAATAAAATCGTTGAGTAATATTTTCCAGTGCTACTATCATATGTTCCGCGGATATCGGCGTTAGTGAAGTTGGCGCCCGACAGATTGGCGCCTGATAAATTCGCATTACTAAGGTTTTGCCCGCTGAAATCCCAACCGCTTAAATCGTTCTCCTTGAGTTTTAGCCCGAAAAGATTTTTATTTTTGTAACTGGCGGTAGATTGGAGCTGAAAAAGTGTAAGACCGGCGGCACGACTGAAATCCGCGCCGGAATTATTAGCGTCTCCATTGATTGTCGCATCCGTAAAAACCGCGCCGGACAGATTTGAGCCTGTAAAAGAGGTGTTCGCAAGATTAGATTGTGAAAAATTTGTGCCCGACATCGTGGAAAAATTGAAGGAAGCATTCGCGAGATTTTGCCCGTTGAAATCCCAGCCGCTCAGATCATTGCCTTGGAATTGAATCCCGGAAAGGTCCTTGTCTTGATAGCTTTTTGTGGATTGCAGTTGGGCCAGTGAGAAACCCTGAGAAGTGGTAAAATTGAATTTGGCGTTACTGATGACCGCGTCTGTAAATGTAGCTCCGCCCAGCGCGGCTGAACCGAACGGGGAACCCATGAAATTACTTCGTGATAGATTATTCCTGAAACCAAGAATTTGAGTTACATAATTAGGATCATTAGGATTATTATGCACTGAATCCATAAGCGTGTCCGAGGAAAAAGAAGCGTTCGCGAGATCTTGCCCGTGAAAATCCCAGCCGCTTAAATTATTTCCGTTAAGCTGGATCCCCTCAAGATTTTTGCTTTTATAACTGGCCGTGGATTGGAGTTGTGCCTGCGTAAGGCCAGTTGTACGGCTAAAATCCGCTCCCGGATTATTGGAATCTCCATTGATTGTAGCGTCCTTAAGAACCGCGCCCGTGAGATTTGAGTTCGCGAAAAATGCGCTCTGGAGGCTTTGCCCGCTGAAATCCCAGCCGTTTAAATTGTTCTTGGATAATCGAATCCCATACAAGTTTTTGTCTTGATAGCTTTTCGTGGCTTGAAGTTGCGCCTGCGTAAGAGAGGTGGAGCTGAAATCCGCTCCGAGATTATTGGCGTCTCCATTGATTATTGCATCTTTAAAAACTGCGCCGTCAAACGAAGCGGCTCTGAAAGTCGCATTCGCGAGGGTCGCTCCCGTGAGATCAGCGCTCCCAAGCATGGAGGAGTTAAAAGAGGCGCTCGTTAGATTTTGTCCGCTGAAATTCCAGCCCGTTAAATTATTACCGGTTAAATTAATCCCGGAGATGCTATTTGTGTTGGGATTAGTCCAATACAGCATTTTTTGTTTGTAGCTCTCCGTGGATTGAAATTGCTCCTGAGTAAATCCATGGTAGGTGGCATAATTTAAAAAAGCGCCGCTAATATCGGCATTATTGAATACTGTCCCGCTTAACGTGTCGAAAGTTCCGCTTGCCGTTCCAACCAGTTGGGAGTAATCAAAAGATGCATTTGCAAGAGTTGCCCCTACAAAACTGGTATTTTTCAGATCAAATGCGGAGAAGAAGCCTTGAGTCAAGTCTTTATTAGACAGATCCGCATTGGGCCCGGCCATTAAACTCGCACCGTCGGGACACGCAAAGGCGCTTTGTACTTTTATGCCTTGACTATTCATTTCCCACACATTGATCGCCCCCCGGGCAAGGGTCGCCGCGCATAACAGTGCCATCGTAGTCGACAAACAGATAAATAGCCGCAATCGAAACTGTTGACACATGGTGAATCTCCCCACCGGACCAGAAAACCCCGGTAACATCTCAGCGGATGCCAATAATTACTAAAAGATGAAGCAAACGACCCCCTCAATTGTACTAAATTGCTATTTTACTTGCATATAACTGATTTGTCAAGAATTTTTCATATATACATAAGACAGGCATCGGCGCCTGAATATTTCCAATTTACCGATAGGCCCATGACCTACATTAAAACAAATGGCTAGATTTTCTCGCATGCCCTGTTGCTTAAATTGGAAGGATCCCGATAATCCTTCAGGCGACGGGGGAAAGGCGAAGGGCGGAAGGACGTTCTGCAATTTGAAATTCGCATTTTGCAATTTTCAATTTGCAATCACTATACTTCCATGGATACTGATTCGTTGGGGCGACAGTTACGATTCGTTGGTGCAACAGTTAAACCGTCGCCCCAACAGTCAATTTGCAATCTTACTCTTCCACGAATTCCGGCACGACCGGCTTGGCAAGCACGCCCGCTTCATAACCCATCTCCAGCAGCCGGGCCACGGCCTGCCGCCCCCGCGGACCAACATCCAGCGTCCAGCGGTTGACGTACATGTCCACAAACCGATCGGCCTTGTCGCGCTCCAATCCGCGGCCGAATCCCAACGCATAGTCCAACGCCTCTTCTCGGTGTTCCAGCCCGTACTCGATGCTCTGCCTGAGCAACCGGTGCACGTCTCGAATCGTTTCTTTTCCCAAATCCTTACGAATGGCGTTTGCCCCTAAAGGCAAAGGAAGATCAGTCTTCTCGAACCACCATTGACCGGTATCCAAAATCAATTCCAGTCCTTCACCCATATATGTGAGTTGGCCTTCATGAATCACCAGCCCGGCGTCAATTGGATGTCCCTCGTAATTCCCGGCCCGAACGGCCTCCAGAATGCGATCGAACGGAACCGCCACGTGGGCAAAATCGGCGTTAAGGCACAGCCGCAAAGCAAGATAGGCCGTGGTAAGTTCGCCCGGCACGGCAATCGCGGCCCCCTTGAGGCTTTCCACCGACATCTTTTTCCGGGCAACGACGATCGGCCCGTAGCGATCGCCCATGCTGGCCCCGCAGGAACACAGCAAATACTTGTCGGTTAAATACGCATAAGCATGCACGCTCACGGCCGTCAGTTCCAACTCGGCCGCAAACGCCCGGCGATTTAGCGTCTCAATGTCCACCAGTTCGTGCTCGAAGCGATATTTGCCCGTGTCGATGCGCTTTTTCGCCAGGGCGTAAAACATAAATGCGTCGTCCGCGTCCGGGCTATGCCCCACGCGAATGAGTTTCAAGGATTCATTCACGATAACTCTCCAACCTTTTTCCACCACTTTACGCGGCACTGCTAATCATGATATATTAAGACATTATAGATTATTTATAGCAAATTCCCAAAGTCCCCTCTCCCACTGGGAGAGGGCTAGGGTGAGGGCCGAACAGTCTTGTTGTTATATTCGTATTCTTATCAGAATTCAATCACGAAGGGGATATAGATATGAATACCCGTTCTCTTATCCTGGGATTTGTTTTCTGGTTGGGTGTGGCTGAAAGCTATATGCATTTTGTCTATGCTGAAGATTCACTATGGCAAAAGCTCAATGAATTAGATCGCTTGCGGAATGGAAAAAACACCCCATTTGAAGAAGTTGAAAAACGCGGTAGGGAATTGCTTGCGGAATATATAAAGCCCGAGCAGCAAGCACAGATTTATTTCCACCTCACAGAAATTCACGGGCAAAGCGGCATGGTTAATACCGATCTTGTCATCCAACATGCCCAAAAAGCTCTTGCACTGCCCGTCGAGCCCCTCCAGCGTTTGCGCCTATATGTCTATTGGGGCGATGCGATACAGATTTCCGACCTGCACAAAACAATAAAAGACAGAAAACCGTTTTATGAGGCCCGCAGGCAGGCGGCAAGGCCATATTTGGAGGGTTTGAAGGATGCACAAAAATATGACATCCCTCCGGAGAGTCCAAACATGCCTCTTGCCACCCTCTATAACGAGCCCCCAAATTCACCGCAATATCAGCAACATCAAAAAGAAATGAAAAAGATGGCTGATATGCAACAAGAAGTGCGACTAGAGCAAGACTTATGGTTGGCTCGCAAAATCCTTATTGGCCAAGTTGTTGAAGCATATTCCCGCAAACCATATGCCGCCACCGAACTCCGCGAGTTGGCCACGAAAATCCTTGAAGATCCCAAAGAAGTCGATGCCTTGATGAAACTCATCGAGGAAAAAGGCGCTCTGAAGGACGATCCGGTCCCGGATGAAAAGATGTAAAACAAGATTTATGTGAACACCACTTCGTATTCCATAATCTGTTCGCCAATCCACTTCGCCGGCTCAGGATAAACGCCGTAGAATCGCTTGATGTAATGGCGGTGCCAGCGCGACGGGCAATGCGGCGCCCAACCCCATCGCCCCAGCATTTTCGTGCTGATTCGCCAATTGTTTACATCGCAAAGCAGGGCGTCGCTCTGTTTCAGCCGGGCGATATAGTCGAGCACGTCCAGCGCACGCGCAAGACTGCCAAAACTCGCCTCTTGTGTGGACACCACGTACTTGAGAACCAAAAAATTCGGATACCGCCGCGGCTGGTTGTAATACAGCCAAAACCGGTCGCCTCGGCCGCGGCGATGAAAGCGCCCCCCAAGCAAAAAAATCTCCGCGGCTGAAATTATTTTGGGAAACGGCCGTAACCTGATGCGCCGGAATCGGCCGTCAACCATTTCAATCACCCCGTATGCCCTCCGCCTGAGAGTTTCCGCTCCCGCGGCCAGGTCGGTTACTGTTTCAAAGAACCGCATTGTATTAGGGGTGTGGCGTTAAAACGGAATCCGCGTCCGGTTCGACATTGAATTCGATGGGGCCGTTTAAACTTTCGGCCAGCTTGTTTAGCGCCTCGGTTTCGATTTGCCGCACGCGTTCCCGCGTCAGGCCCAGGCTTTCGCCGATTTCTTTCAGAGTCCGCGGCATATGGCCGTCCAGGCCGAAACGCATCCTAAGCACGGTGGCCTCGCGCTGATCCATGATTTCCAGTTGCCGCAAGACGTGGATGAGATTGTCGTTCTCGACCAGCGTATCTTCGGGTGTTTGCATCCGCTCGTCCATTATCATCTCGCCCAAGGACCAGCCGGCCTCGGCCTGATCGGTCTGCGGCGTGAGGTTGTAAATGCGGATGGCCTTCTTGATGATGGGCAGTTTTTTCCGCGGCAGGCCCAACACGCGGGCGATTTCCTCGGGCGTGGGCGTGCGCCCCAGCTCGTCGGCCAAGCGCGTCGTCGCCCGACGCCATTTGGAAAGCAACTCCACCATGTAAGCGGGTATGCGGATGGTCTTGGCCGAGTTGATCAACGCCCGCTTTATCGATTGCTTGATCCAATAACTGGCGTAGGTCGAAAATCGGGTGCCAATGGCCGGATCGAATCCTTCCACCGCCCGCAACAGTCCCAAGTTCCCTTCTTCTATCAGATCTTGCAGACTTAAGCCCTTGCCGGTGTATCCCCGGGCGATATTCACCACCAGGCGAAGATTGGCGCGGACCATGCGGTCGCGGGCATGGATGTCGCCGGTCCCGATGGCTATGGCCAATTCGTGCTCATCGTCGGCCGAAAGCAACGATGTTTCGTTGATTTCGCGTAGGTACGTCTCTAAAGGCGATTGTACCGATGCAGCTTGTCTACGTCGCGTTGTCTTGGTCATAATTATATATTGCCATCCGGAGCATCCTGGTCGGCCCAACACAACTATCGACGCGCTGGGCCGATGTTCTGCAACCAAGCAGTCTACTGACAAGGTGAGACGAATATATGCGAGTTTCGGACAATGCCGAATAAAACGAACCCAAATCGCATTGGCCCGGCAGTTGTGGCGGCAAAGTTGGTTTTTCCGCCATCTTCCCTGCATATTCCGCTTGTTAATTTTCCAATTATTCCGGCAGTTTGGTTTAAACAAAACAGCGCAACTGAAGAATTGGCGATTCTGCCGATTAAGCCTGAAACACAAAAACCGCAGACAATTCCAATTAAACACGGACTGCCCAACTTTCCAGATATCATCACCGGCGGCTTTGCCTGAAACTGTCCAATCGGCCCGCGTCGCCGCCAACCGCCGGCCCCTTTCCGGCCGCCTCCAGTCAGGTGCGGCTTAAGCGGAATTCAATACCATAATATCGCGAATGAATGCGGCAAAGTTGCCGCCTCTAATGAGGTAATACCAGTACCCATTTTGTTAGAGGCTCTAAAAAAGTAATGCATGACCTGACATAATCTGGAATATAAAATCATGTAATT
>JBEKSO010000015.1:0-27989 GCA_049516935.1 Thermoguttaceae bacterium | reverse complement strand
GTCCCTTTTAGAGCGTCTAATTTGAAAGGCCGCGGATTAAAAAACACCCCCGGAAAAACACAAAACCGGCGACAAATCGACTGACTTTTTTGCTCCCGTATCGTACAATGTCCTGTAGGCGGAGTTTGGGGATTGATTTGGACAATACCCATCTTTAGCTGGGTATTTAACCAATCTTGGACGGGACAGTGCGACAGGCATTATTTACCATCACCTGTACGACCTGCCATGTGCGGCTGGCCGTGCGCAGCGCGGAAGCGGTCGGCGCCATTTTGGAGTGTCCGAAATGCGGGTGCATGGTGCCGGTAATGCCGCCTGAAGGCTGGCAGCCCCCTAAGCCGCCGGAAACGTCGGCGGCCCAAGGTTTGCCTGAAGGAACGTCGCAATCGCTCCCATCGAACGGCCCGGGGGCCATTCCGCCCGTATCTACGCCGGAAAGCGGCGACGCCGTATCCGCTGTCCACTGCGATGCTGTTATGACCGTTTCCCAAGGCGATGGGTGGCGTCATTCATGGCATTTAATAATTGCCGCTCCAATTGCCGCGGCTGCAATTGGGATAGTCGCATGGCTGACGTTATTATCCGGCGCGGGATCGGATAATTCTCCCAAGCCGGCCGCGGAACAGTCCACCGCCATCGACAAAAGTGAAACTACGGAGGGCGCATCAAATCCCGGTGACAAACCGGATACAAAACCCGCCGCGGAAAATTCCGCCGAAGCAAAAAGCGGGCCCGGTCCGGATACTTCGGCAACAAAGGCGACTGAGCACAAGGAGCCGGACCAAAAAACTCCCCAGGCCGATACAGCCGAGGCCAAGACATCTGGAGCCGATACGCCCCAGCCCACGGCCTCTGCCGAAGAAAAAAATCATCCCAATGAAGCCGAATCCGCGGAAAACAAAGAAAACAAAGAAAACAAAGAGCCCGCTCCCCCGGATATGAGGGTGGCCAGGTTGGTCAAGCTGGTTGCCCCGGAAACCATTGACGTGCAATCCCGCCTGAGCGAAGTCATCCCCGCCATCGAAATCCGCGACATGCCGTTTGCCCGGGCGATTGGTTTGCTGGCGGCTTTAAGCGGGCTGCCGATAACTATCGATCCGGAGGCCGTAGCCCGGCTGCAAGTCTCGCTCCGCGATCCGATCAGCATTCGCATGTCGGGCGCCACGATGGAAGAAGTCCTTCAGGAAATTGCGGCCAGGCAGGGAATGGCCTTTACGGCCGAAAACGGCCAGGTGTTGGTGACCGACCCGGCCGAGCAGCGCGAAAAACTCCGCCACATCCGCTACACCGTCTCCGATCTTACGAACAATGATAAATCGGCGGCCGACCAGTTGGCCGCCCTGGTGCAAAAACTGATCGTTCCCGAATCGTGGCAGTCCGCCGGCGGCGAGGGAACTATCGAAACCGAAAAAACCGCGCTTGTCGTCGCGCAAACCGCCGCGGTGCACGATCAAATCCTGGTCTTCTGCGAAAAGCTCCGCAACGCCCGGGGCCGGCCGCTGAAGAGCAATCGCGATCCGAAACGATTCGATCTGAGCACTCGGCTGCAGCAGGCCGCTTCCGCGCTAAACCGCCAGGTAACGGCCAATTTCCACGAACCCGCGAAATTAGTGGACATTCTGGCGTATCTGGGCCAGCAGGCCGAAATCGACATCCTGGTCGATCGCCAGGCCCTGGGCGCGGCAGGACTCTCGGATAAGTCGGAAATTTCCTTTACCGTGGAGAATCGGCCCTTGACCGTTGCATTAAACGATCTGCTCACCCCGTTAAAATTAGGATATCGGCCCATCAACTCCCACACGCTCCAGGTGACGACCCAATCGGCGCTCGACTCCCGGCAGGAACTGGAGTTCTATCCGGTCGGCAAGATGCTAGGCAAAGACCAGAGCGGATCGGATCTGGTTGAACAGATCAAGACCGCGGTTTCTTCATCCTCTTGGAATGGCCCCGGCCCAGCGGCTATATATCTCGATCAATTGTCGAACACACTAATCGTCCTGCAATCGCCGCCGGTGCATGCCGCAATCCAGGTTTTTCTAAATAAAACTTTGGATAAACGAAAGTGACATGCGGGCAATCACCTTGCACGTCGTTAAATCTCCTTCCAGGCATAACTTTCCGATATTTTACTCATTTGTCAAGATTACCGATTGAACAAGCGGTACAGATAGAAATTAAAATAGAGCCGCAGTTTTCATGATCCATGAATGTTGGGACAGGGTGATTGCATTAGTAGGATTTTATAATCCACAGAAAAAGACAGCCTACCAGAAAACATATCGCACCGCTACAGAATGCCAAGTGGACCGGGGAACACCCCCGCTTGATCTTCACAGGTTTCCGAATTAAAATAACGCGAGGTTATTCTTACTTGTTCAGAAAGATTTCAGCACCGACTGTTGATCGGAGGTTATCAAATGTCACCAAGGACTATCGGCCCGCAGGATGCCGTTGCCATCTTAACAGGCGGCGGAAATTGCCCGGGTCTTAACGACGCGATACTGGGAGCGATGGAACGGGCGCGAGACGCCGGATATAAAGTTCTGGGTGTGCCTAACGGTTACGAAGGTTTGTTGATGCCCCATGAATTAAAGGAGATTCAGGCAAACTCGCAAGAATTGCACAGACTTCCGGGAAGCATATTAGGTCTTTCACGCGTCAATCCTGCGCCTACCGATGAGGGCAGCGAGGATCTCTTCAAAAAGAATTGCCGGATGATTGCCGAAAAAATTCGCGAGCACAACATCCGATTCGTCATCGCAATCGGGGGTGACGACACACTGGGTGCAACCGGCCGCCTCGTGAAGGCGGGAGTTGTTCGCGCCAACGGCGTACCCAAAACCATTGACAACGATATAGTTGGGACAGAGAGGACCTTTGGGTTCGAGACGGCGGTGCAGGTCGGCAAAGAACATGCCTCGGGAATGCGGCTTGAAGCCGAGTTGTATCATCGAACCTGCATTTTGGAGACCATGGGAAGGCTTGCGGGGTGGATTGCGCTCGAGGTGGGCGATCGGGCGGATGCGGACCTTATCTTGATCCGCGAATTCGACGTGCCCGTGAAAGACATCATTGCCAAAGTAAACAAGGCGTTGCAAGAAAAAGGCAATGCTTTAATAGTGGTCTCCGAAGGTTTTAGCATCGAGGGAAAAATTACGACCGATGGCACTATAGATCCTCATGGCAATAAAAAACTAGGAGGAGTGGGCCTTGCTCTCCAAAACCGGCTAAAGGAGGAAGGGATCGCTTCAACATGCATGGCGGTAAGTTACGCCCATCGGTATGGAGCGCCAACCAAAGAAGACGCGGCTTTCGCCCGCAAGCTGGGGCAGATGGCGGCTGAAGCCGCTTTGAATGAACAATTCGGCGTCGTGTCCGTGTATCGCGCAGGTGAATACACGCTCGCTCCTTTTACGGAAATCAAAGGCGGGCGACTCGTGCCCGCCGACCTTTACGATCCGAAACTCCTCAAGAAACGCCGATAGGATGAAGAAGGCGAACCGAATTCCTACTTGCGTAATACAATTCAGGGAGATCAGGATAAATCAGACAAAATGAATTTTGGGGCAAGCCAATGGCATGCCGATTCGTTCGAGATGGCACGTCTGCTTGGTCCGCTTGCGTCTGTTGGCTAGGCGCCTAGCGTTTATTTGTTGGGGAATCCCGTTATCACACTGCTTTCCTTGGGAGTCATCTTAGTGGGAAATCCTAAACCATCCTTATAAAAACGGAATGATTTTTCCAAATCCGAAACGCCGAGCGCAATTACTCAGACCGTGGAAGTCGATTCCACCAGCGATAGGCCGCTTTGTAGACGCGGGGAGTCTGAAAAGAGGTAAGTCATTGCATCATTTCGACATAGAACGAGCCGGCTGTCGCTGTCCCTAGGAAGACTCCGTATATCTTCTCTAAAAACAATTATTTTCTGTCAATCGCTCTTGATTTATTGTCGGGAGTATGACAAAATACTAAAAGAATCAGAACTTTGCCCATTATAGGGTCGATATTTATAATCATGCATACGTTCCAAACCGCTTATTATTGGTACTTTTATTTTGCCCGCGAAGGTAGCGGGGTCGGAGGCGGTTTGTAGTTTGTAGACAAAACCTCAAAAGACCAAAACCCCGAGACCTTCCCAGGTTCCGGGGTTTTTTTGTTTTGTATCCGTATTTTTAACAAGGAATTTCTCGCAAAGTCGCAAAGGTGCAAGGTAAAGCAAGTTATATATCAAAAAATAAAGATATCTTCTTTTGCGACTTTGTGGCTTTGCGAGAAAGTAAATTGCATTTTTGGAATTCATTTTAGGAGTTTTTACCATGATCGTCGTCATGAAAAAAGGCGCGACAAAGGAGCAAATCGAGCACATGATCCAGCAAGTAGAAAAGTTAGGCCTCAAGGCCCATCCGATTTTTGGCACCGAACGCACCGTAATCGCGGCCGTCGGGGAAAAACGCGACGAGTTTCGCACTTCCCTGGAAAGCGGGCCCGGCGTGGCCGAGGTCGTGCCCATCCTGGCGCCGTACAAAGTCGCCTCCCGCGAGGTCAAGCCCGAGCCCACCGTGGTCCGCGCGGGCAGCCTGATCGTGGGCAACTGCCACCTGGGCATGATCGCCGGACCCTGTTCGGTCGAATCCGAAGAGCAGACCATCGCCACCGCCCGGGCGGTAAAGGCGGCCGGCGCCACGGCCTTGCGCGGCGGGGCTTTCAAACCCCGAACCAGCCCATACAGCTTCCAGGGTTTGAAAGAAGAAGGTTTAAAAATCCTCGCCGCCGCACGCGACGAAACCGGCCTGGCCGTGGTCACCGAAGTCATGTCCGAACAAGACGTGGAACTGGTCGCCGGCTATGCCGACGTGCTCCAGATCGGGGCCCGGAACATGCAGAACTACCGCCTTTTGGAAGCGGCCGGATACGAAGGCAAGCCGGTGCTTTTAAAACGCGGGCCTGCCGCCACCATGGACGAACTGCTCCTGGCCGCCGAATACGTCCTGAACGCGGGCAACCCCAACGTAATGCTCTGCGAGCGCGGCATCCGCACCTTCGAGACTCACACACGCTACACTCTAGCGCTTTCGGCCGTGCCCTATTTGCACGATCGCACGCACCTGCCCGTGGTGGTCGATCCCAGTCACGGCACGGGCCATTCGCTCCTGGTTCCGCGGATGGCCGCCGCCGCCATCGCCGCCGGTGCCGACGGACTGATGGTCGAAGTCCATCCCGACCCCGAATCCGCGCTGAGCGACGGCTACCAATCGCTAAATTTCCAGGAATTCGAGGCCCTGATGGAACTCTGCCGCCGCGTGGCCGAGGCGGTGGGGAAAATAATCGAACCTAATTTTTAAAGTAGCATGTTTAATGTAAATGTTTAATGTAGCAGGCACACTCCGTGTGCCGTTTCTGCATTCAAAATTTGCAGGTATTTTTTATTGCAAATTGTAAAATGCAAATTGCAAATTGAACAATATATTATGGGCGCCGTTTCCGCGTTTCAAGGGTTCAGTGGACAGTGGTCAGTGGACAGTGAAACAGTAAACTGTAAACCATTAACCATAAACTCCGCATCGCATTGAGTTGGGCATCAAATCGCGTTTTTTCCACGTTTTAGTATTCAGGCAATCATTTTTTTCCACGAAGGCCACGAAGGGGACAAAGAATTTTATGTTGATATTTTGGTCACCAAATCGCATTTTTTCCACGTTTCAGCCGTGCAGGTTTTATCATTTCCGGGCATGGCTTGAAGCCATATCGGGAGTTGCGCACAATGAAAGCAGGCGGATTGTATCAGATCGGCTGGCACAATTTCTAGGGGATTTTTTAAAAATAACTGAAAGGCGTTAACTGTTAACAGTTTACGGTTCTCAGATCAAACACTCCCCGGCCAGGCATAAGCATGCTCTTTGACGTTTTTGTAGTTCTCATCCAGTGCGGGCTGTAAAAGAACGATTGCCCCCAATCGACGCGCCATATTCATTACCTCGCGGGCCTCTTCCGTCTTCAGGGCCCTGCCGAGCAGTGCTTCTTCCCTATAACTCAGCCATTTTTTAATGACCTGATAACCGCCGATATAATACTCCCATACATTAATTGGGATGTTTTTCCAGAAAGCCTTGTCGTTCAAAAAAACATCGCATGTGGTTTCGCCGAGAAGCGAAATAATCAGTTCGGCTGAAATTTTTTGTGATTCCGAACTTTTCTCGATTGCTTCCAGTTCGGCCTTGTCATAATTCCTTGTAACAATTCGCCCCTTTCCGGGCATGGTCACGCCATCCTTGCCCGCATGCCCCCAACCGGCTGTGACGGCAAAGTCATCGGAATTGGGATCGAGTTCGCCGCCTCCAACCTTAGACGGCACACCAACCAAGCGCAAAAATGATTCGATCTTCCCTCTATTCACGCCGGATACTTCGCTTTCGGTATCCAGCAAGGCGGCAATCCGGTAGCCTAACTCGGCCGATTTTTCCAAGGCTTTTCGACTATCGGGCAAGGGTATCCGTGGCCAGTCGCGGCGGATTCCATCTGCATTTTCAGCCAAATACGCAGGACTGTAGCCCACGGCCAAGGCATGCATCCAAACCAGCTTCGCCGCCTTGGCCTCCGCATCGGGATTTTTAATTTTAAGTCTGCCCAAGTATTCTCTGGTTGATTGAGAAAGATTAGATATTGGATCATCACTTAAAAGCGAATTTTGTCCATTCAATTTATCATTTTTACTCTTTACATTCGACGTAAGGAACATCGGAAAGTGTCTTGCATGGCCTGAGATGCAATCATAGTCGCAAACAAGCGAAGAGAAATAAAACGGCGGGCCTTCGGGCGCTTTGTCGGCTGTATCGCGTGTAATAAAAAAGCAGTTTCCCTCGATTACTGCATGTTCAAGAAGCTCAGGGCTAGGGCGGGAGAATAGGGGCTGAATTTCGGGGGCCAAATATGCTTTTCGGATATCAAAAGGCTTGAATGGATACTTGCGGATTTTCTTTCTATTGAATGCAACTTTGCCTTTTAGCTTATTACGTGTTTCTTCTGCTTTGAATTCACCCGATGATTTCATAAATGAGGGCGCGATTAGGCATATTTCTTCATCGGTCATCGAAGCATCTAAATAGTCCCTAAGCAATAGGAGTTGGCTTTCTTCAAAAGTAATAAGTGAATTGTTCCGTCTTTCCACTGGCCCATTAAAAGGGCCTTTACCACAAATATCCGAGGTTTTTGGCCAAATATTATATTCGTCCGAAACTTTCTCCGGGTAGAGAGCCGATTCTCCTGATTGGGTTCGGCCTTAGTATAAATGGCGTTGAACTTTTTCTTACCTAGGCTTTCCAATAAGTCTTGCCGCTTAGATACTCCCCAAAAATGACGAAAGCGAATTAAAGGTTTTTTCTCTCGCTTTTCTTTGCGAACGATCACGCAAACAGTTGTACCAACACGGATACCCTCTCGGTTATATTCGGTTGAGAAAACAGAAGGATCGGTTTTGCCTTCGGGGGTTAATTTGCCTGTTTCGCGGCTATCGCCATTCATACAATCAAACCATAATCGATCAAATTCGGTCAGAAATCTTTGCCGCATAACCACAAATGATGGATCTCCTAAGTAGGAGAAGTTAGAAATAAACGATATCACGCCCTTGCCAGTCATTTCGGCGATTCTCCGCTCTGCCAGCCGGAAGAAGCGAACGTATAGATCGTCGAGATTGAACTTTTTGATTCCCCAGCCTCCTTGATCGGTCGGGGTATTCAGTCCTTCTTTATATGGCTCCACAAGGCCTTGTTCTTCTTCCGGGCTTACTCCGGCAAATGCGTTATAAGGCGGATTGCCGAGAATAACCAGAATCTTCGATTCGCGTTTTATGCGGCCGGCGGCATCCTTTTCTTCCTCCAACTCCTTCATGAATTCCATTATATGTTGTTTCGGTTCCTTCGGCGGTTTCCAACCGGTCAGTGAATTTGTCAAATAAACGCCCACGCGTTCATTTTTTTTGGTGCTTAACGGGACGCCGAGATTGTGCAGTATTAAACCGATTTGCAAATGCGATACGACAAAAGGAGCGGGGAGGATTTCAAAGCCAAAGACCCGTGTCATGGCCGCCTTTTTCAAGTCCGAGGCGAGCAGCGCATCCCCGCCCTTGGCCTTGAGCGTGTCGGCAATGTGCCGGAGCACTTCCACCAGATATGCCCCCGTGCCGCAGCATGGATCGAGCACCACCACGTTCGGATCGGCGAGCCCGTCGGCCAATCCCAGTTCCTCGCGCAGCACCGTATCAACCCGGGCAACCTGATACTTGACAATCTCCGGCGGTGTGAACCAAACACCCAATTCCTTGCGCAATTCCGGATCGAAGGCCTGCAAAAACGGCTCGTAAAAGTACTGTACCGCTTGCTCGTCCTGGAATTTTTGGAAAAACTCACCGCGTTGCACCCGATTCAAAGCGGCGGCCGTCCAGTCCAACACCTCCTCCAGCCCCAGCGGTCCAAGCCTATCTCGGCTGGCTATCTGATGGTAGAGTGTGCGGATAAACGGAACCCGCAAAAACCAATCAGCTTCATGCCAGTTAAAAGCGTCCGCCCGTTCCGGCCGCTCTCGATGCCACAGGACCCAAGCCGAAAAAACGCCGTAAAAAATCGTCTGCACCAGGGTGGAGCGAAAAAAGTGCTCCCCGCGCTCACCGCTAAACTTCATTCCCAGCGCTTCCTCAAGGGCCTCCCGCACCGCTGCCAGGGCCGACAAATCCTTGTGGTTCTCGACTCGGGCCTTGGCGTCTCGCGCGTAAGACGCCAAAAACCATGCCACGTCCTGCGGGGCCGAGAGCGGCGCATTGTAGAGCATCACCCGGGAAAGATACTCGCAAAACTGCTCCCCCTGTTCCTTGGCCGTCTTTTGCGGGTGCCCGGCCGCCGCCCAAAAGTCTTTTTCATCGCCCGCTAAAACATATCTCTCCAACTTTTCCGGCTTCCCCTGTGAATCTCTGCCAAGAAGAAGAAAATCGCGGTAGTTAGTCAGCAGCACCAATCCGTATTTGGCACTGTACCGCTTGATTTGTTCGGTATTGACGATTTTTTGCACGTCATCCGATACAGGCTTCGCCTCCAAAACACCCCGCTGTGGAGATTGCCCATGCTCGATTGGATTTTCAATTCCTTTTTGAAATTGATTGGGGGTAAACAAACCTCCATCGGGTAAACCGGCCCCGCTATTTTTAATATTTATTACGCAGCGGACTTTTGGCTTAAGCGATCTGCCGATTTCGTTCAATAGGTTTGAAAGAACGGGATAGAAAGACGTTTCCTCAACGGCCGCCCCTGTTGATCGAATGTCGCGCATCTCTTTTAGATAGGTTTCCAAAGGATTCATGCTAACTTTATACTCAAACTGTAAACGCCCAGCCAACCAGGAGCCGCGTAAACGCGGCTGACAACACTGCAGGCGAAGGAGTTATAGTAAGTTAATGGACCTCCCAACCTGACGTAAACGTCAGGCCTATTACCGCTGCGCGGAAACGCCCGTAAACGAGCGTGACGCCATGATTTATGCCAATATTGAATATAAATCGTTTACAGTTTGAGTTTATACATAAAACAGGAGAATGTGCAAGTCATGCACTTCATGAATTCCTAACTTATATACTGTATAATCTGCTGTCTCTGGCCCCTGGCCCTTCCCTTAAAAGGAAAATGAGGGAATTGCCAAATAACTCAAATGCTTGTATCTTAGGGAGTATATCTTTTTCCAAACATGGCGCAGGCTTTTCTCGCCTGGGGGATTGTCTGCGACTGCGGAGATTTTTACATGGCCATTCCGCCGGAAAAACCGGAAGACCGGACCAATCCGTTGCTGGACGATGCGGAATTCCGGATCGCGCCTGCGCCGGTCAGGCCGCGGGTGGTGCCGGCATTCGTGGAAAAGGCCATGCGGGCCGTGGAAGAAAAGCATATAGCCGCTGCCAAAGAACCAACGCCTCGTCCGCCGCGCTGGCCCATGCTCTCGGGCATTTTTCTCTATCCCTTTTACCTGAGCACGCTTGGCTCGTGGATGTTCATCTCGGCGGGGCTGATGGTCTTCGGCTGGCTGCTTATGTTCTGGATAGAGTACGGGGCCATGGATACGTCGACCGCTTACTATTTGGGCCTTCCTACTTGCACGGCCGGGGTCCTTGCCTTCGGTTATGCGGCGTCCTGCTTATTCAGCATTATCGAGGGGACGTCGAACGGTTGGGATTCCTTCGAAGTGTCGCCCGGGATCGAATGGAAAGAATGGATCTGGAGCTTCCTGCATATAAGCGCACTTTTAGCCCAGGCAGGCGTGGTGGGATACGCGCTCGAGTTGGTCTGCTCCACGGATTCGTGGCTGCCGATGGCCGTGGGCACGCTGGCGGTTTTTCCGCTGGTGCTCTTGGGGGCCTTGGCGGCCGACGGGGCCTGGGCGCCGCTGGCAATCGGAAAAACGCTGCAAAGTTTATTCCTGGCAGGTTGGGCGTGGGGACTTTTCTACCTGGAGACAACGCCCATGATCGCGGGCTGGACCTGGCTTGTAAAAACCCAACTCGCCGGGCAGGGGGCATGGCTGGCGCCTTTATACGCCGGGCCGCTTTTGGCGACGATTATCTTGATTTACGCCCGGTTGATCGGCAGATTAGCCGGCTGCATTTCGGCGGCAACAGCAAAACTTTTAGATGAAGGAGATGACGATGAATCATAATAGAAAAGAGTGGGTTTTGGCCGCGACATTTGGCGCAATCCTGGCCATCGCCGGTTGCACAGGCAAGGCCGTCGTGCCAACTTCGTACGACAAGTACAATGCCAAGGACGGGTCGTTCCAGATCCAATATCCGGCCGGCTGGGAATCGGATGGCGGCGACCGCTCCGGCTATGCCTGGGCGAAATTCACCTCCGGCGGGGCGGTGATCTCGGTCGATGCGAATGTAGCCGGTTCGCTCTTGGGCGACATCGCCAAGACGAGGGGTCACGGGCTAATCACACCCGACCAAGAAGAAGCACGCAGTCCGGTGGCCGCGGTCCATGAACATGAAAAGCAAGGATTTGAAGAAGAGGAAGGCGTAACCGAGCAGGAGCCGGCGATAGTGAAAACCGGCTTTCCGGATGCGCGGAAATCGGAATTTTCCGGCTCGAAGACCTTCGGCGGCGCGATCCGCGGTTACCGTGTAACGGCGTTGGGCACCGATAAGCGAATCCGCGTGGTCTGCGAGTGCCCGGAATCGGAATGGGAGGCCTTAAAACCCGCCTTTGATAAGGCAATCGAGAGCGTGGCAATGGGTAAGGCGCAACCCTTTTAAAAAAAGTTCCGGGGGGCGGAATGTTTGGGGCTGTAAGAAATTTTGCATCAAGCGATGGCGCGGACTTCTAGTCCGTGAAGAAACACGGCCAAGATGGCCGTGCCACTTCACCCTGACACAAAAATAAGTACAGTCCCGAATTTTTTTTCTTGCACAAAGAGGCCCCCGGTGTATTCACCGGGGGCTAAATAAGAGTTTCCAACAAAATGATATTAAAGGTAGATATGAGTGCCACAGATCGCTTGCAAACAGTGTTTTTCCGGCAGTTCTAACAGCACTGCTTGCAAGCAAGCAGTGGCACACGTCATTTTGTTAGAGGCTCTAAGTCTTTTTTTATTGCTTAATTTCGGGATATCCCCATCTACTTTCGTGCCAAACCAGCCACACGGCAAACGAGGCCACGCTCAGGGGCAGGAGCATGGCAAAGGCGGGATGGAGGTGTTTAATCAGCGGGGTTTCGATCTCGCCGCAAGAACATAGAACAAGGGTGAGCCAAGTTAAAATGGTCCAGAGTCGATGTTTTTGTTCTTCGATGCTTACAAGCACCGCCCAGGCGGCCGAGGGGGCGATGATGCCGTAGGTCAACTGCTCGGAACCGGGACCGAAAAGCAACTGCCATGAAACCCAGATCGAAATGATCGCCATTAATAACCGGCCCGTCGAAGCGATCCGCCGATGTTGGTAAAGGCACCACAGGAACACGAGAAAGGCCGATGCCAGTTGCAACACTTTGTATCCGAGTTGCGAAACGGGCGGCCAAAGATTTTCCCAGATCGTCCAGGCATCGCGATTCCCAGGCCAGCGGTATTGGTTCTGTTCGAACAGGCTGGAATACCACTCTTGATATTGCCCTGCGACCACGTTAAACGGCCGAGTCAAAAACGGCAGCAGCGCCAGCGCGGCGAAGAAAATGACAAAACGCCAGGAAAGTTGCCGCGGCCAGCAGGCCATCAGCAAAAGCACCACTGCTATCGGCCAGATTTTGACGAACACGGGCAGGCTCAAGAGAAAGGACGCGGTCCACCAGCGCTTGTATTTGATGGCCACTGCGGCGAAGATTACAACCGCCAGCATCAGCGAATTAACTTGCCCGGACCAGATGCCCGACATCGACCCGAACACCGTCAGGCCCAGAAACCAGGCTTCGCGGCGCGGCGGCCACGCGCCTGGCAGGATTTCGCGCACCAAAAGGCGGAGGGCGAAAAGCGTTACGGCAATGTTCAAAATGGCCCACAGGCTCGCGCCCAGACAATCGGGCGGCAGCCTAGCGCCCAGCCAATCGGGCAGCAGCCTCGCGCCCAGCCAATCGGGCAGCAAAAACGGCGTGAACACGATGGCAAAAGTGGGCGAATAACGAAAGATGTCGACCAATTCGAAATATCTGGCGTGCAACGGCTGGTCGGCCCACCAATGACGCGAACTCCAGGCATACTGAACATAGACCGAATGTTCGCCTTTCTGCACAATGGATTTCACGCACACCGCCACGGCCAGGGCAATCCACAGAACGATCGCCAGGCGAATCCAACGGGCGTCATTCTCGAGGAGGCTTGTTTTACCGTGTGAAACCGACGTGCCGTCTATGTTATCCATGATCATAGTAGAAAAGAAGTGGCAACTATTTATAGCCGCTTAAAAATATTTCCGAGCCTTTTTTCCGCTTCATTTTCATGAACTTCTTACCGCGACATGGGGGATAGTATAAAAAAAAGTTGCTTTCGTCAAGGCCGTCCTGCATGGTGGGATACTTGCCGGAAGCGATCTGGCCGACGACAATCGTTACTATGTCATCTTCTCCTGATATAAATGCCGATACGGCCCTTGATCATAGGGATATTCCTCGCTACCGGCCCTTGCTGATCGTGCTAGCGGCGGCGAGCGCGGGAATCGCGGCCGATAGCTATTGGCCCCAAAGTTTCCTGACCTGGATTACGGCCGCTTTGGCCGCTCTGGGCATTTGGTATCTGGCAGCAAGGCGGGGGTATCATCGGGCGGCAGCCGGGTTGATTTTTTTGGCAATCCTATCGGTGGCGGGCGCGTGGCATCATTGCCAATGGAATCTGTTTGACGAGAACGATCTGGGCAATTACACGGCGGCAAAAAAACAGCCCGTCGCCCTGGAGGCAATTGCCTTGACCGGGCCCCGACAGTTGACTCCGCCCGAGCCCAGTTTTATGCAATCACTGCACTTTGATCCGGGTTATCGATTGGAGATTTCCGCAGCGGCGATCCGCGACCGCGATAAATGGAAACCGGTTTCCGGCCGGGTATTGCTTTTTATCCAAGGCGACATGCCCGCGATCGAGGCGGGCGATCGAATCCGCATTTTCGGCGAATTATCCGCTCCTTCGCCGGCCCACAATCCGGGCGAGTTCGACCGCGCCGCTTTTCTGCGATCACACAGGATCAGGTCCCAGATCCAATCGCAGACCGAGTGCATTTCTATCGTTCAGTCCGGCAGCCGCTGGAATCTATCGCGCTGGCTGGAAGGCGTGCGCACAAGCGCCGCCGGCCTATTCCAGCAATATCTTGATCCTAGACAGGCCGAACTCGCCTCAGCCGTTTTTCTGGGCGAGCGAGAACAAATCGATTCCCAGCGGAACGAAGCCTTTATGGCCACAGGGACGGTCCATGTCTTGGCCATCTCCGGCCTTCACGTGGGCATATTGGCCGGGGCATTGCTGTGGATCATGCTCCGGGCGCCGATTCCGCGCGTCTGGGGATTGACTCTGGTGGCCTTGATCACGGGCCTTTACGCCTTGATGGTCGACGTTCACCCGCCGGTTGTGCGGGCGACAATCTTGGTAATGATGATTTGTTTGTCGATGTGCCTCAGACGCCCGGCCTTAAGTTTCAACTCATTAGCAGCGGCGGCATTGGTGGTTTTGGCTATCAATCCATCTGATTTGTTCAACGTCGGCGCACAACTTTCGTTTCTTGCGGTGGCGGCCATAATGTGGTTCTGGCCTTATTGGCCGGGGATAATAGGAGTGAATGATCGACTGCAAAAAATGGCGTATAAACACATGAATGTATTCATGCAAAGCCGGTGGAGGTTTTTTCATTCCTTGTTGTACTTGTTGTTTATCGGCGCGGTAATCTGGGTGATAACTCAACCCCTGATCGCGGCCCGCTTCCACATGTTCTCGCCTATTGCCTTGTTGTTGAATCCATTACTTTGGCTGCCGATTACTTGGGGATTGCTCAGCGGATTTGTCTTTTTGTTTACCGCTACGATTATGCCGCCTTTGGCAGGCGTGGCGGCCTTTTGCTGCAACTCAACACTTTGGTTCTTGGAAAAAGCAATAGATCTCGCTTCGGCCTTGCCGGGCAGTCACTTTTGGGTGTCGGGGCCGGGCAACTGGTGGCTTGCGGGCTTTTACGGCGGTCTGGCCGTGTTGGCCGTTTTTCCCAGGGTTCGGCCGCGGCCGCGCTGGTGTTTTGCCATATTGGCCGGTTGGACAGCGCTGGGTTTGACAGTCTCATACATTCCGCGCGATTCCAATCGCTTGCACTGCACGTTCCTATCGGTCGGGCACGGTTCGGCCGCGGTTTTGGAATTGCCCTCGGGCCAAACGCTGCTTTACGACGCCGGCCAGTTTGGCGCGCCCGAGCGGGCGGCCAGGATTATCACTGAATATCTTTGGTCGCGAGGCATCACCCGCATCGACACAGTTGTAGTTTCACATCCGGACATCGACCATTACAACGCCCTGCCCGAGGTGCTGCAAAAATGCTCGGTGGGCGCGGTGTGCGTTTCGCCGGTGATGTTCGAAAAACAGTCGCCGGCCTTGAAGGAATTGAAATCGGCGTTTGCCGCCGCCCATGTGCCGGTGCGTGAAATTCGCGCGGGCGACCGGCTTGAATGCGGCGCGAATTGCCGCCTGGAAGTGCTGAATCCTCCGCAAAACGGCATCCCGGGCTACGATAATGCCAACAGCATTGTGCTGATGGTGGAATACCGCGGCCACCGGATTATTTTGCCGGGCGACCTGGAATCGCCGGGGCTGGATAGACTATTGGCCCAGCAACCGGTGCACTGCGACGTGTTATTGGCCCCGCATCACGGCAGCCGGCAGAGCAACTCGCCCGGCCTGGCCGCCTGGACCCGGCCCGCTTGGGTAGTTTTCAGCGGAGACGGCCGTTGGAGCCTGCCGGAAATCAACGCCACATACCAGGCCGTGGGCGGACAAACGATCCACACCTTCCTTGCCGGAGCGGTGGAAGTGACTATTGATAAAAACGGCACTAAGGTGGAAACCTTTCTGCCATCAAATAATTAATACCCCCCTATTGTAAGAATATAAGCAGTAAATTATACTATTATCCTTGTGTAATTCCGTAGCATACGCAATTAGTTGCTTTGAATGCTTTTCTTTGTGTTTCTTTAGAAAAGTTTTTTTGGGGAGGAGCGATCATGCCTAATGAGTTTGATCCTTATAACGAATGGTTGGGAATTCCGCCCGAAGATCAGCCGCCAAATTACTATCGGCTGTTAGGGGTTGACATTTTCGAGCCTGATCTAAAAGTTATAAATGATGCCGCCAGCCAGCGTTATCTGCACGTCCAGTCTTTTCAAATCCGCGCTAATGCGGCCTTAGTAAATAGAATTCTCAAAGAGATCATCGTTGCAGGAGTCTGTTTACTCACTCCTGAGAAAAAAGCAAAATATGATTCAGAACTAAAACATCAATGCAAAGGCGTAAAAAAGGAACCGAACGATTGCTTGACTGTGCCGATGGATTTTGTTGAATCTTTAAAAACTTCGCAAATTATAAAAGGTCAAGGTACTAATAAATATTCGCAATTGTGGTCGGCGGCGGTCGGTATTTTAATGTTGGCTGGTCTTATAATAACAGTCATAGCAATTAATAAAAATCTCCATGATGTAACAAATCCCCATTGGAATGGGCAAATTAGTAATCACACTGCTTCAACACAATCAGACAATTCAAGACCACGTACGGTTCCACGGCCAATTCCCAATCCTTATCCACGAGCACCGACTGAAACAAAGGATTCGTCTAGCATATCTGAAAAAACCCCGCCCTTCAAACCCCAGGGTGTTGTCGAGAGCAAGGAAAGGCAAGAATTCACCCCCCAGCCCAATCCGAACCCGAATATCAACATGCCCGATGAGTTGGAAGTTGATCCGCAACAATCTAAAGCGTCTAAAGAAGAAATTAACTGTAACAAAAACATAGATGTCCATCTTAACTTGCCATCCGGTGCCACGTTGACCGAAGCAAATCTGGAAGTGCCCGAAGATTGGCAAAATAAGCTATTTCCCGAGAATACTATTGTATATGTTGCTACGTATCCAAACGATAAACTCCAAGGCGTTTTCACATTGAATAAAGGCAAGCTTGACGGGGCAGCGGCAACGCTCCATGAAAGTGGGCATTTGCAGACCTTGGTATTCTACAACAAGGCAAACCTGCACGGTCCCATGAAACAATGGAACGAAATGGGCGAGCGAATCCTATACGCTGAGTACAAGAACGACAAAAAACATGGACTGTTGTGTCTATTCAAAGCAGGAACGCCGTGGCTAATTCAGGAATATGATATAGGAAAAGTCCAAAATCAGTACCTTGCGCAATATATAGGAAACATTCCGCGCATTGTTCCGGATACAAAGATGAGCGTGGAAGAGCGTAACGAACGCGACAAGGCGATAGCACAATTGGCCGCCATGGAAGAAACAATGCAGAAGAACGAAACGAGTCTGAAGATAAAATTAGCGGAATGGTACCGAAAGAAAGATGAAAGAGAGAGATGGGATCGATTTATCGAACAAGCGCCTGACAGACGTGCTACCCAAAGCGCGATAACTCAGGGATATAACGCTAGAGCGATTGAGTCGAACGAAATGTTCTGGCGAAATGCTATAAAGAATGCAACTCCGACAGGTGAAATATTTGTGCCACCAACACCATTAACCACTAAAATTTATGCGCCCCATGCCCCATAGTCAGTTATAATCTTGTTTCATTGGTTAAGAGGATATCGGTTAGAGAAATATTTATTGATTTTATATCACCCAATCGGCCTGATCGAATTGTTCGCCGTGCATGCGGAGTTTGGGGCTTTCCATAATCACGGTAGTGTGCGGGGGTACCGAGGCGGTCAGCCACACGCTGGAGCCGATCACTGAATGGTGGCCTACGACCGTTTTGCCGCCGAGGATTGTGGCGTTGGCGTAGATCACCACGCGGTCTTCGATGGTGGGATGGCGTTTCGTGCCGCGGACCAGGTTTCCCTCGGCGTCGGTGGCGAAACTCAATGCACCCAAAGTGACGCCTTGATATAGTTTTACCCATTGGCCGATATCGGTTGTCTCGCCGACCACCACGCCCGTGCCGTGGTCGATGAAAAAATACCGGCCGATATTGGCGCCGGGATGGATGTCGATGCCGGTTTTACTGTGGGCCCATTCGGTCATCATCCGCGGGATCAGTGGCACTTTGAGCTGGTGCAGGAGATGTGCCAGGCGGTAAACGGTGATGGCCTCCAAGCCGGGATAGCAGAAGATCACTTCGTCCAGCGATTTGCAGGCCGGATCGCCAGCGTAAGCGGCCTCCACGTCCAAGGCCAGAATTTTGCGCAGCTCGGGCAATTGCTCTAAAAAAGTCACGGCCGTGGTTTGGCCGAGGGCCTCGAAGTCTTGCGACAACCGCGGATCGCACTGCGGATTCTTTGCCGACTCGTGCCTTAGCGCCCGGGCTATCTGCTGGGTGAGGGTGTCGTGCATGCGGTCGATCAATTCGCCCACGTGATACGTCACGTTGCCCAAGTGCAGGCCGTCGCGGCGCCGGTAGCCGGGATATAAAATCTCTTTCAGGTCCTCCGTCGCGGCGATGACCGTATCGTAATTGGGCAAGGGGCAGTGGCCCAGGTGATGAATGCTGTTCACCTCGGCATAGGTGTCGACTATCCGTTCGGTCAACAGCGGCAGGTTTTCTTTTAAGCGAACGTCGGTGGCCATGATGTAGTGGTTAGTGGATGGTGGTTAGTGGATAGTGGTTAATTCTTGAGCATTATTTTTTCTCGTTCCCACGCTCCGGCGTGGGAACACATCGGCCGTGTATAAAACGCACAAAGATTGTGTTCCCACGTAGGAAAGTAAGAACAAATGAATGATAAAGGCAAAGCGGCACTAGGCAAGAAAGAGATGGGCTGTCCGGTCTTAGGCCGGACAGCGACACGCGCAACGGCGGATAAAGCGATATATAGCGGCCAAGTGCATAATAGAGCTCCGCAGGCTTTTCATGGACACTTTATAATATGCCCGTAAATCCATAAAATCAAGCTGCTTAATAGGTTTATCGGCCCCTAATAAGGGGCGGATTGAAGAAATCCGTGCGGATGAATTACCGACGGTAATACGGCGGCGGGGTGGATGTCTTCCACAAGAAGGGAAGGACAAGATTTTTGCATCGATAATGGACGTTTGCAAATATCGGTTTCAAACGGATAAAATTAACCGCCCTGAAGAATGTAGATAATGGATTTTTTCCGTTAGGTGTTGTATGAGCAATTTTACAATCCCCAATAATATGCAAGCGGTTGTGTTCGATGCCTACATCGAGCGGATCGAGGATGCAATCTGGCAGCTTCGGATTGATACGCGTCCCGTTCCTCGGCCGCAGCGCGGCCAGGTGCTGGTCCGCGTGGAAGCGGCGCCGTGCAATCCTTCGGATTTGCTGTTTTTGGCCGGTCAATACGTAGTGCGTAAAACGCTTCCTGCCGTGCCGGGGTGGGAAGGCGCAGGCACGGTGGTGCAATCGGGCGGAGGTTTTATGGGAAACAGGTTGGTGGGACGGCGCGTGGCTTTCGGTTCGCAGGCCGACCGCGACGGAACCTGGGCGCAATTTACCCTGGCCGATGCCAATATGTGCATTCCACTCCGGGCAAGGGTGGACATGGAACAAGGCGCTTCGCTGATTATCAATCCAATAACCGCGGTGGGACTGTTGGATGAAGCTCGCAGACATCGGCATAGAGCGGCAGTGAGCACGGCTGCGGCCAGCCAGTTGGGCCGGATGCTTTTAAGCCTTGCCCGTGAGGTTCGTTTTCCCCTGATTCACGTGGTACGGCGCAGCGAGCAGGTGGACCTGCTGCGGTCGCTTGGAGCGGAGCAGGTGCTTAACTCCGAGGTTGCGGAATTTACCGACCAATTGCGCGATCTATGCGGCCGGCTGCGTGCCACCGTGGCCTTCGACGCCGTGGCCGGCGAAATGAGCGGAAAACTTTTGCAGGCCATGCCCCCGAAATCCACGGTGCTGATTTACGGCGTTCTTTCCGGGGAAAATTGCTGCGGCATCGATCCGGCCGATTTATTATTCCAGGACAAACGGATCGAGGGTTTCTACCTCAGCAATTGGCTTAAGCGTCGAGGCTCGATTAGAACGCTTTTTGCCGCGAACCGAGTGCAGCGGATGATGATTTCCGGCCGGTTGCGCACGGAAATCGCCCACCGGCTGCGATTTGCGGATCTCCAACAGGGCCTTTTGGATTACTGCAAAAACATGACCGCCGGAAAAGCGATAATCACGCCTTGGGCATAAGACATGTACCCCCGGCTTGCCCGGATACTTGAAATCCGCTACATTTAATTTGCATCCAGCGATGGAATGCCTTTCAAGATGCGAAATAGTAGAATTATTCAGAAAAAAGGAACTTATTAATGCGAGACGAGCGGAAATATTCGGCCTATCCAAGCGATCTGGACGTTCTTCAATCTTTTATCCAGTTGCAGGATTATTTGATTGAATGCGGATACGAGGAAGATTTAGAATGCTGCGATAAAATTAGTTACGATCTTAGATTGAATGAATTTCGCAGCCTGCATGCGGATAATTATTCGGAATTCCTGCATGTGCTTGAGCAATATCCCCATGCCAACTCTATCGGGATGCACACTCACTGGAAAAGGGGAAGCGACGATACATTCGTGTTTAACATTTCATTGGGTCCAAGTGGAATAGAAATATCGATTAAATCGGATGATTTAAACACAATTGACGCCGTTCATGATAAGACGAAAGAATGCTTCAGGGCTTCCAACCCGCCATAGAATAAATCTTCTTAATCTCATTCTTATTCATGGTTGCTTCAGTTCGTACATCCCGTTGCCTACGCGCTTGAGTTTGCCTTGGCGGGCAAGTTCGTCCCAGACTGCCTGGGGATACTGGTCGGGCGGGGTGATGGCCACGATTCCGGACTCCCGGCCGGAACTCATCGGGCCGACGCCGATCCGCGACTGGTCGTCGAGTTGGTTCAGTTTCAGACGCTTCTTGAAGGCCTTAAGAGCCGCCTTGAGTTCCTGCTGGCCGGGGCCTTGGGGTTGTGATGGATCGGATGAGGACATGACGTTCCCTTAAAAAAAGAATGTATCTATGGGTGAAATATTGATTAGAACGATTTCTCGCTGAAAGACCGTTTTTTAAACATTGTCCAAATCCAAAGTGTGTCGCAGTGCGGATTCAATTGTCCGCATTTCATCGCAGTGGCCAATGGCTCGATCGATTTCAGAATCCAGAACTGTTGCAAGATTGTCTGTCATCACCAGGGAATCCGAAAGCAATCCCATTCGGTTTCCTTCAGTGGAGGATCGCTGCACAGATACCCTGCTGGGATGCCCTGCCCTGGCAAGATTGCTTGTAATCATGGCCACAATTGTCTGGGCAAGCCCTGTGTTCAGCCGGTCGGCCTGTACCACGAGCGCGGGTCGCCGTTTGGCAGTGACCAGATTGGAGTCCGGGAAGAGAACCAAGACAACATCGCCGCGACTATAGGGCATCGTAGGCATCCATTTCCGGGCGTTGCCAATCCTCGGCAAAGGTAGCCAACCGCCGGCGCAAATCGGCGGCCTGCTCTTGGCTCATACCATGCGCGGCGAGATCAACTATCGTGCCGGACGGGGATACAAAGGTCACAATTACCCGACCTGACGCACCTTCCGGCACGGGTTCGAGCAACTCAATCTTGCCGTTTCGGCATATTCCTTCCACGGAATTTAACATACTACACTCGTCTCCCGTTGGAGATCATCCTCAATTAGGATTATATCAAAAAAACGCCCGACGACAAGTAATCGTTTGAAGCAAAATACGAAGGCGACACCGACCGCGACTGCCAGTTGCGGCTTTATGGCGGCGAAAACGCAAGCGATTTCGCTCCTCCTTCATCCCTCATCCTTCATCCTTATTCTTCTTCCTCTTCCTTGACTTTCGTCTTGGCGACGATCTCTTGCATGACGTTGCCGGGCACGATGTCGTAGTGGCTCAATTCGATGGTGTAGCTGCCGCGTCCACCGGTGATGCTCGAGAGGCTGCGGGCGTAGGTGGTAACTTCGGCCAGGGGGACTTCGGCGATGACGGTTTGCAGATCGCCGCCGGCGGAGTCCATCGAGATCACGCGTCCGCGCCGGCCGGACATGTCGCTGTTGATATCGCCCACGTTGGCCGTGGGCACGGTCACTTCGATGTGGACGATGGGTTCCAAGAGCGCGGGCTTGGCCTGCTGGAACACGTTGCGGAAGGCCATCGACGCGGCCGTCTTAAAGGCCTGTTCAGAACTGTCGACCGGATGATGCTTGCCGAAATAGACTTCCACGCAGACGTTCTGCACTTTGTAGCCGGCGATCACGCCGCGTTCGATGCGGTCCTTGAAACCTTTTTCGATGGCGGGCATGAAATTGCCGGGAATCGTGCCGCCCACGACCGAATCGACCCACAGGAAGTGGTTCGCCTCGTCGTAGTGCGTTTGCTTGAGCGAGGGGAAGCGGTCCTTGACGGCGTAGTCCTCGACGGCGACGCCTTTTGGGAAGGGGAACATGCGGATGTGCACTTCGCCGAACTGGCCCCGCCCGCCGGTCTGCTTTTTATGCCGGTACATGCCTTCGGCGTTGGCTTGGATCGTTTCGCGATAGGGGATTTTTGGTTCGCGGGTTTCGATTTCCACCTTGTCGCGGCGTTTCAGACGTTCGCGGAGGATTTGCAGGTGCAGTTCGCTCATGCCGGTGACGACCATCTCCTTGGTCTGCGCATCCAGGTCGCGGCGGAAGGTGGAATCTTCCTCGCAGATTTTTTGCAGAGCGCCGGAGAGTTTGCTTTCGTCGCCGCGGCTTTTGGGGCTGACGGCCAGGCCGACCATGGGCGTGGGAAATGGAATAGGCGGCAAAGAGAGTTCGCCCAGGCAACTGCCGGTGTGCAATTCCTCGACCTTGGCCACTGCCACGATTGCGCCCGGGCCGGCATCGTCGACGGGACTGGTCTCCTCGGCCTGCATTTCCATGAGGGCGGCGATTTTCACGCCCTTGCGCACGCCGACTACCGGAAGGGTGGAATCTTTCCTGAGCGTGCCCGAGTACACGCGGATGAAATTCAATTTTTGCACAAAGGGGTCGATGCGGGTTTTAAAGACCTGTGCCACCAGCGGGCCGGCCGGATCGGATTTGATCTCCACGGCTTCGCCCGCCGCGTTGGTCGCCGTGCGCTTGACCAGGGTGGGCGGCAATGCGCAAAGGACCAAGGCATCGAGCAATTCCGGGAAACCGGCGCCCGTCTTGGCCGACACGCATATTATTGGGATCAGCGCGCCATCGGACACCGCCTTTGGGATCAGCCAGGCGAGTTCTTCGTCGGTGGGCGGGGTGCCTTCGAAATACCGCTCGGTCGCGGCCTCGTCCACTTCGATGATCGATTCTAAAAGCGATTCGCTTAGTTCGCTGGGATCGATAAGCGCGCCGGCCATGTCGGCAGGGGGTTTTAGCGTGCCGGCCACGCCGCGGAATTCGTGGCCTTGCCCCAAAGGCACGTTGAACAACTGGCAGGCCTTGCCGAACAGCTCTTGAATGCTATCGATCAGTTCGGAAAAAATGATATTATCCGAGTCCATCCTGTTGATCACGATCATCCGCCCCAGCCCGGCCTTTTTGGCCTCGTTGAACACTCGGCGGGTGTTTACTTCTATGCCCGATTGGGCGTTGATGACTATCGCCGCGGTATCGACGCCGCGCATGGCGCCGATGGTCTGGCCGATGAAGTCGGGATAACCGGGCGTATCGATGACGTTGAATCGTTTGCCGGCATGTTCGAAATGCACCACGCTGGCTTCGATGGTGTATTTATGATGTTTTTCCTCTTCGTCGAAATCGCAGACGCTGCTGCCGTCGTCCACGCTGACCAGGCGGTTGACCATGCCCGTGGCCGTGAGCATGCGGTCGACCAGCGTGGTCTTGCCCGATGAACCGTGCCCGCAAAATACTATGTTGCGAATATCCTCGACTTTGTAATTAGCCATGGAAAATGTCCTCTATCTAACTCCACGTAATTCTCTGTAAACAGTACAACCAAATTGTTTATAAAATCTCAAATAGCATCTCTAAGCCCAGGGGTTGCAACCCGTGGGCTTGTGGCGGCGATCGAAGCTATTTTTTTGTTTCTGCCGCCTCAAGCGCCTCGGGCAGGGTCAAAGTTCCCTCGTATAACGCGAGACCGATTATGCACCCGGCCATGCCCGCGGCGGCTAATTTGGCGACATCTTCTTTCGTAGCCACACCGCCCGAGGCAACCACCGGCAAGTCCACTGCGGCTTGCATTTCGGCCATTGCGGCCACGTTCGGACCGGTCAACATCCCGTCGGTGGCGATGTCGGTGTATATCACCGCGGCAATCGGCTCGCCGACAAATTTCCGGGCCAGGTCGATGGCCTTTATGTCGCTGGTTTTCAGCCAGCCCTCGGCGGCGACAAAACCATCGCGGGCGTCGATGCCTAAGACCAAGCGGTTGGGAAATTTTCGGCACATCCGCTTGAACCAGTCCGGCTCCTTTACCGCCAACGTGCCGATGATAACCTGCGCGACACCGACCTTGAGCAATTCCTGGATGCCA
Source organism: Thermoguttaceae bacterium (assembly GCA_049516935.1). GTDB lineage: Bacteria > Planctomycetota > Planctomycetia > Pirellulales > Thermoguttaceae > JBEKIK01. Next base: position 3,803 of record JBEKSO010000015.1, on the reverse strand, counting down.
TAATCGCTGCGGATGCCTCCGCCAAGTTCGCAGGGCACGCCCGAAGCCTTCACGATCGCCTCGACACTGGCAATATTGACCGGCCGACCCTCTCGGGCGCCGTCCAAATCGACCAGGTGCAGGCAACGGGCCCCCAAATCGATCCAATGCCGGGCCATCGCGACCGGATCAGTACTAAATACCGTTTCGCGCTTATAATCCCCCTGCTGGAGGCGTACGCATTTACCTCCACGGATATCGATTGCCGGCCAGATTTCCACGCGTTTTCGGCTCCACTTAGTTGACGTCAACAATAACAAAACACGCAATATGACACAGAAATTCACGATCCACAAGCGGGCCAACTAGGGGTATGGATTACAGATTGGAGATTAGTCTTTATATATTCATCGATAATTATGCAATTTTGGCCTTGTATAATCCGATTATCGTTGTATATTATATAAAGAGGATTTTATAAATCCCAGATTAACCCTGCATTCCCGGAGATCGACCATGTACATTAATTGTTTCAATCCTGTGTTGTTATTATGGAGATGTAGTTGTGGAAAAGAAGCCAATAAAAACAGGCATTTTACGTGGTGATGGCCCTCCTCCTGGTTACGTTTGGAATGTATTGATATTTGATTTGGCGTTTCGCGAAGCAATGTCATTTCTGAATGAAGATCAGTACCAACATATTGCGATGCAGTTCAAAGAAATAGCGTCCGAAAATGATCCAACCCATAGTCAAACTTGTGACGTAGAAAATATAGAAGATTTTCATGAGCTTAAGGATAAAGGCGGCGTACTGGGAAAGATAAACGTTCGAGTTTATTTTGGACTTGAACATAATAAAAAGAATCTAATCGTTCTGGGTTGCATAAAAAAGGAAAGCGAAGGGAAAACGCCAACAGGAGATAAAATTAGGATGCAGAGGCGATGGCGGAAATATAAGTCTGGAGAATTTACACTTAACTCGTAATTTAATTATCAAAATCTAATTATATGCTTGATCAACTTGACCATAATACTGTTGATGTGCGAGAAGCCGCATTGACGATGGCCATTGCGGTTTTAATGGAACGAATACGCGCATTACCAAAAGAGGATAAAAACGACTTATTCGAATTGAGCAAGGCCTTGTTTGCAGCAAGCACAAAAGAAGAGGAAGAAAGTGCTGCAGCCGCAATGCGCGAAATATTAGAACAGGTCCCTGTTAATATCAAGTCGTTGGATTTAAATGCTGAAACTGGCCATGGATTGCAAAAATGGATTGATTATGTTGGCGGCCGCATTAAGCAAGCACGCGAATTTGCTGGTTTAACGCAAATAGAACTTTCTGAAAAAGCTGGCCTGCCACAATCACATATCAGTCGTCTTGAAAATGGACAACACAGTCCTTCTTTTTCTACCTTGGAGAAAATATCGAAAGCTCTCGATATATCGATATCTCAACTAGATCCTTCCGCGGAATCGTAAAGCATTTGGAATTTGAGATTCATTATAGGTTAGCTAAGGTACAAGTTCCGCGAAATTCTTGAGAATCCGCAGGCCGGCGGATTGGCTTTTTTCGGGGTGAAATTGGGTGGCAAACACGTTTTTGTGCCATACCATCGAGCAGAACGGACCGCCGTAATCGGTGTCGGCGGCAACGATGTTCGTGTCTTGCGGCACAACATAGTAAGAATGCACAAAATAGAAATGCGTTCCCTCGGCAATTCCTTCCAAAATCGGCGGGCGATTGCGGACGATCAACTGGTTCCAACCCATGTGAGGTATGGAATATCCCTTTGGAAGCCGAAAGCGAACAACCTCGCCCGGGAAGACGCCAAAACCCTCGTGTTCGCCGTTTTCGTAGCTGGTTTCGAATAATAATTGCAATCCCAGGCAGATTCCCAGGAAGGGCTTGCCGCCGTGGATGGCTGCGAGCACGGGATCGACCAGGTTTTTGCGGCGGAGTTCTTTTATGGCATCTTCGAAGGCCCCCACGCCGGGCAGGATGATTTTATCGGCGGCGGCCACTTCGGCGGGATCGCTGGTCACAATCGCCTGGTGTCCGACCTTTTCGAAGCCCTTTTGCACGCTGCGAAGATTTCCCATTCCGTAGTCAACTATGGCGATCATGGTAAGGGGTAAGGGGGTTATGGGCTAGGGACCAGGAACATCGCGAAACCGCAGGCGGTTTTATGGAATTTTTTAAACCTTAACAAACATTCTATTTAATAGCCTACCAAAACAGACACTTTTTAGGGAAGATAGGGTACATAAATAATTCACAGTTTTTTATCCGGAGCGGCCAATCATGAATCGGCAACGACTATTAGAGCGTTTTTTGCGTTATGTGAGGATCGAAACCACTGCCCAGGCCGACGCCGAGGTATACCCGAGTTCGCCCGGCCAGATGGAATTAGGGCGGCTGCTGTTGGCCGAACTAAAGGCCATGGGACTATCCGATGCTCGGCAAGACCGGCACGGCATCGTTCAGGCCACGGTTCCATCGACTGTGGATGGCGCTCGGCCGGTAATTGCCTTTTGCTCTCATTTGGACACATCGCCCGAAACAAGCGGCAAAGATATCCGCCCGCAGGTGATCGAAAATTATTCCGGGGGCGATTTGGTTCTGCCGGGCGATACGAGCCGGGTGATCCGCGTGGCCGAGAATCCGGAATTGCCGGCCTTGCGCGGGCGGACGATAATCACCTCCGACGGCACGACGCTCTTAGGGGCCGACGACAAGGCGGGCGTGGCCATAATCATGGAAGCCGCCCAGTGGCTTTGCGAACATGCGGAGATTGCCCACGGGCCGATTCGGATTTGCTTTACCTGCGATGAAGAAATCGGCCGGGGCGTGGACAAGCTCGATCCGGCCGAGATCGGGGCCGTGGTGTGTTACACGCTCGACGGCCATGCCGCCGGCGAGATCGACGTGGAGACTTTTTCCGCCGATCTGGCCGTGGTCACAATTCACGGGGTGAACATTCATCCTTCGATTGCCAAGGGCCGGATGACTAATGCCGTGCGGACAGCCGCTGCATTTATCGGCCGATTGCCGCGAGATCGATTAGCTCCAGAAGTCACCGACGGCCGGCAGGGGTTTTTACATCCTTATGATATTGCCGGCGGCGTGGCCGAAGTGCGTCTGAAGATCCTGCTCCGCGATTTTAATGCCGAGCAATTGTCCGTTCAAGCTGAGTTGTTAGAGCGTGCGTCCAAGGAGGTAATGCGGGAATTTCCCGGGGCCAAAATCGAGATTGCCATCGAACGGCAATATCGCAACATGGCCGAAGGGCTGGTTCGGGAACCGCGCGCTGTGGCTTACGCCGAGGAGGCGTTAAATAGATTGGGCCGCGCGCCCAAGCGCACCATTGTCCGCGGGGGCACCGACGGCTCGCGCCTGACCGAACTGGGCCTGCCCACCCCGAATCTGTCCTGCGGCGGATACAATCCACATTCGCCCCTGGAATGGTCCTGCCTGGAGGAAATGATGGAATCGGTCGAGTGGTTGATTTCCCTGGCGGAAGTATGGGCGGAGAATGTCTAAGGACGGAGCACGAATGACAAAAGAATTTCAAAACCATAATGTCGAAAGAGAAAAAGAGATGAAACCGCTTCGATTTTAGACATTCGGATTTTGGCCTTCTTTAGGCATTCGTCATTTGTGCTTCGTCATTTACCCCCATATTCCACATTCTACAAATATAGTACAATATTACATTCACGTATTCAATAATAATGCCGCTTCGAGCGACGATTCCATGACACTCATTACATTTCGAGTAATCGACGGGGCCGACCGGGGACATGAGTACGCCGACGTGCCT
>JBEKSO010000014.1:0-25296 GCA_049516935.1 Thermoguttaceae bacterium | reverse complement strand
TCGTAAACATGGATGGGGACCTCCTTGTCCTTTGCGTTTTTCCACACAAAGTTTACAAGGAACCCCGTCCTGTTTTCACTATCAATTTCCATCATAAAATCTGCGAATGTATAGTCTGAGCGCAGCGAAGAATCTGAGTGAATAAAGCCGGGAATACCGGCAAAATTTTGAGTCCAACGAGATCCTTCGCTTCGCTCAGGATGACGGTCGCTTCGCTCAGGATGACTTAGGATGGGCTATTAGAGTGTCATGAAATTGGTTGGGATTTAAAGCATGTTGGATATTTCCGCTCGAATTAGCAAAAAACTGTGCCTGGTGCGAGAACGCATTGCCGCGGCAGCGATGCGGAGCGGGCGTCGCGGGGAAGATATTAAACTGGTGGCAGTGACCAAATACGTGGGCAAGGCGGAAATTGAGGCCTTGGTGGCGGCCGGATGCAGCGACTTGGGCGAAAGTCGGCCACAACAGCTTTGGCAAAGGGCGGAGGAATTGGCCGATTTGCCGATCCGTTGGCATTTGATCGGGCATTTGCAGCGGAATAAAGTTCGACGCACGCTGCCGTTGGCCTCGATGATCCATTCGGCCGATAGTATGCGAATATTAAAAGCCATCGATGAAACGGCCGCCGACCTTGGCCGGCGGGCAGCGATTCTGCTGGAGGTGAACACTTCCGGCGAGCCGGCGAAAGGGGGCTTTCAAGCCCATGAGGTCGAACCATTGCTACCGGAGCTGGCCGAGTTCGAGCACGTGGATATACGCGGACTGATGTGCATGGCAAGCCTGGAAGGCGGATTGGAGGCCGCCCGGCGCGATTTCGCCGCCTTGCGAAAGCTCCGCGATCGGATGCTTGCGCACTACCCGCCGGAAATTGTTTTCGATGAACTATCGATGGGCATGAGCGGCGATTATGAAACGGCCGTGGAAGAGGGGGCGACAATCGTGCGCATCGGCTCGGCCTTGTTCGAAGGAGCGGTTCAGTGATTTCTCTACAACCGCATGCTGAAGGGACGATCTTGCCTGTGCGGGCGCAGCCCGGCGCCAAGCGTAATGAAATACGCGGCGAACAAGACGGAATGCTAAAGGTGTGCGTCACTCAATCGCCCGAAAAGGGCAAGGCCAACAAGGCGGTTATCGAACTAATGGCCAAATCGCTGGGATTGAGAAAATCGCAGTTCGAATTGATTTCAGGAGAGACATCGCATCAGAAACGTTTTTTGATTCGCGGCATCACGCCCGAAGAATTAGCCCAAAAACTCGCAGAGAAAATGTATTAAGTGAATTTTAATACTTCCGACCCCTTTTTCCTTTCGTCCGCACAAAGCACTGGCAAAGCCAGTGGCACGCCATCTTAATCCTTTTCGTCAGTGCCACCCGCCGTTAGGTTGTGCATCCGCCTCTGTGGTTTCTGCGACCTCTGCGGTTAAGAATATCCTCTGTTTTTGGCAAACCGCCGAGTATCTGGGTGGCCCAGGTTCTCAAACCTGGGCACATCTTGTGCAAGAGGCCACACGGAAATCGACGATTGCCCACATCTTGTGACTTTGTCGCACCGGTTGTTCAAGAACCGGCGCCATCCGCCTGGATCGGTTTCGGGCTCGTTGCACAGGGGAAATCTCGGCCAGAAAATCCCGCATAGCCGTTACAACACGCACACCTTGCCATCAGCTCGGCCATAATAAGCAGAAATACCTCAAATACGTTATAGGCATTTGTCACAGAGTATCCGATACAATTAGTAAAAACCGTCCCACGTGTCGCAATCACGGCTATCGTAAGCGGAGAAACGGTCATGCGCTTTGTATGTGTATGCACATTGATTGTCTTGTTGACTGGGGCGCCGGCCGCTTTGGGCCAAGGTACTAGTGACAACAGTGGCGCCTCCGCTGTGCAATGGTATGCGCCGGCGGTGCCGGCCCTCGGACCAGCGATTGCGCTGTATGGCGTCAGCCCGGTCAACCAATCCATGGCAGGCGCCGCCGTCGGCTGCCCTATCGATTCTGCAGGGGCCATCTTCTGGAATCCCGCCACCATCAGCGGATTGCCCTGTAGCGATATATCACTGGGAATGCAGCTTGTCTGGCAAAAGTCGGAGTTGTCGTCCAGCGGCCCCGCCATTCTGTACCCGCCGTCGGGCGAATCCGGCTCGACATTGAGCGACACGGCGCTAATTCCTCTGCCGAGCCTTGCCTTCGTTCACAAGAACGCCGATTCGCCTGTCGCGATCGGCATGGGGCTATTCGGCATCGGCGGAAGCAAGGTCAACTACCCAGTCGATGAATCCAACCCTGCTCTGGACCGCATCTACGCCCTTGGGCCTCTCTATGCAAGCACCAATATCATGCAGGTTGTGCCCGCAATCAGCTATCAACTCACACCAAATCTTTCGGCGGGGATCGGGCTTACGGCCACGAGGGCGGAATTAACCGCCAATCGTTACATTATCGGCTTTCCCGGCAAAAGCGGCATGTTTCCGAAAGATTTGGCAACTCGCGAGTTCTGGGGCGGCGGATTTGAGGCAGGCGTCTTCTATATGACCGATTACGGCTGGGGACTCGGCGTGTCCTACAAGAGCCGCCAGTGGATGGAACCGATCGAGTATTCAGAACCGGGGGCGGATGTGGCATTCCGCTTCGACTACCCGTCGATCACCTCCGTGGGCATATCCTATTCCGGCTTCGAGCAATGGATCATCGCCTGCGACGTGCGATACTTCGATTACGCAAGCACGACGGGCTTCGCATCAGGCGGATTCGATTCCAGCGGCAAACTGAATGGTCTGGAATGGAACAATATCTTTGCGGTCGCCCTGGGCGTGCAGCGGCAGATCGGCGAGCAGTTCTCGGTGCGGATGGGCTACAGCTATAACGATAACCCCATCACCGACCCCGATGTAGTGCTCTTGAACGTGGCTCAACCGCTCATTACGCAACATGCGATCTACACGGGCGCGTCGTTCACGTTTGCCGACAACTGGATAGTTTCAGTGGCATACGCCCACGGTTTTGCGAACACCATCAGCGGCCCCATCACAAAGCCCAACTTGACTCCCCTTACCGATAACCAGGGGAATCCGGTTGCCAACACCCGAGTGGCTAGTGGCGTTTCTCTCGACATGTTGAGCGTCGGTTGCACAAAACGCCCAATGGTGTCCGGAAAATCTTTCAAAACTCATCTTGCGCCCTCGGCCTAAATCGCGCACAATGCGTGAATGACCGAGAATCATGCTCTTGAATCGTTGCCGAACTGGCCGGAACAGATCACCGGAGGCAAGTACGTCCGCATGCTGGAAAAATATGCGCACTGCCTGCGAGAAACAGACGCTCACGGCAACCGGCAACTGTTTCTCGACGACGTGGTCGTTGCTCATTTGCTGGCTTTCTTCAATCCCACCTTGCGAAGCTTGCGAACCATTGAGGATTTCAGTCAGACGCGGCAGGCCCAACGGCATCTTTCCGTGCGACGCCTCTGCAAAAGCACCCTCTCCGATTTTCACCGTGTCGCCGATCCGACATTGCTTGCGCCGATCATTGACCGATTGAAGGCCATCGCCGCCGCGAAAGGTTTGCGGCCGACGCCCGCTGGCTTGCCCGAAACGCTGGGCCAAGTGCTGGCCGTGGACGGATCGTTTTTCACGGTAGCCGCGGACGTGGCGTGGGCCGTCGCGCATCGCACCAATCGAGGCGAAAAACGAGCCTGCGTCCGACTCGATATGCACATCGACGCGGCCACGTGGCTGCCACAGATTGTCGCTGTTTCCGGCGGAGAAACCAGCGAGGCCCAAAGCGCAGCCGCAGCCATCACGCCCGGCGCGGTCCACGTTTATGATCGCGGCATTTTCAGTTTCGACCTGCTCGAACGCCAACAGCGATCCAAGGCGTTTTTCGTGCATCGGCTGCGCGAACCAGGGCGGCGTTGCCCGAAATTCTCGGGCGAAACCGCGTGTCCGCTCACGCTGAAAGACATGGAGGCCGGCGTGCAAAGTGATACGCTCGGACGGATGGCCGGCTCGGAGCATCGCGCCGCCCCCGATATCGTATTGCGCGAAGTGATCGTGCAATCGCCCGACGAACCGGGCGGCGTCGTTCGCCTGTTGACGAACCTCATGGAAGTTGAGGCGTGGGCGATCGCGCTTTTGTATCGCTATCGCTGGCAGGTGGAATTGTTCTTTCGCTGGCTGAAGTGCTTTGCCAATTTCGCTCATCTGATCAGCGAGAGCCGTGAAGGGGTGTTGCTTAGTTTTTACGTGGCGGTGATAGGCGTTTTGCTGATGTACCTGCACACCGGCGCGAAGCCGAGCAAATATGCCTTCAGTCTGCTCGGCCTGGTGGCCTGCGGGGCATCGACGCTGGAAGAGATTGCGCCGATCTTGGCGGAGCGAGAACGTGTCGAAATGCGAACAACGGTTAATCGTGTGATAGGCTGCCGCTTGAAGCGCGTTTCAGCCCACGCCGCCGCATGCGCATAACAAGGAGAAACGATCATGAATTGAAACACAGGCATTTTCTTTTAAACCTACATACGCCTTCGTTTGCTTGCCAGCCAAGTCCAGGCCACCTACAATACCTGAAAATCCCGGACACCATTGGGACAAGCCAGCAGTGGCACACGCACGGCGGATATCGGCGAAGCGCCGCAGTGGAACGACGTGGAAGCGGCGTTCCTTCAGAACGCGCTGGCCCGCTTGGATCGCGCCTCGACGCTTTCCGCTTCCACTTTCTCCCCTCTCCGGGCGCCGACCGAAGGTTTGTCGGGAGAGGGGCAGGGGGTGAGGGAAATTCCGCTGTACGTGGTGGTGGAAAAAATTCTTGGGCCCGAGGAGCCCCTTCCGCAACAGTGGCTTGTGGCGGGCACCACGGGATATGATTTTCTAAACTCCATGAACGGGCTGTTTGTCGACCGCTCCGGTTTGCAGGAATTGGTCAAACTATACGGCCGGTTCATCGACCAGCGTCCAAGTTTTGACGAAGTAGCGCACCAATCGAAATTGTTGATTCTTCGAACCGCCATGTCGAGCGACTTGCAATTGCTCGCGCACCAGATCAATCGCATTTCCGAGCGACATCGCCGGTCGCGGGATTTCACCCTGAATACTCTGCGGATCGCGCTCCGCGAAATCCTGACTTGCTTTCCCGTGTATCGCACGTACATTCGCGAAGGGGACGTTTCCGACCGGGACCGGCAATTCGTGAGCCGCGCGGCGGCACAGGCGAAACGCCGCAATCCGGCCACGGATTCCGCGGTCTTCGACTTTATCCGCGACGTACTGCTTCTGCAATCTCCGCCGGGATTGGACGAGGCCGGCCGGCGCGAGCAGGCGCTATTTGTCGGTCGATTTCAGCAAGTTACAAGCCCGGTTATGGCGAAAGGAATCGAGGACACGGCCTTTTACCGTTACTTTCCCTTGGCTTCGCTAAACGAGGTGGGCGGCGATCCGGCCCGGGGCGTCACTACGATCGAGGAATTCCATGCTCAAAACCTCGCCCGGCAAACGCAATGGCCCCGATCGCTTATCTCGACGACCACGCACGACACCAAGCGGAGCGAAGACGTGCGGGCAAGGTTGAACGTTCTTTCGGAGATTCCGCACTTGTGGCGCAAGGCCGTAAATCGCTGGGCGCGTTTGAATCGCCGGCATCGCCGCGATGTAAACGGCCTACCCGCCCCCAGCCGAAACGACGAGTACCTTTTTTATCAGAGTTTGACGGGGATTTGGCCCCTGGCAGAGCCCGAAGGCGAAGCACTGGGCCAATTGACCGAGAGGATGCAAACATATATGGAGAAAGCCACCCGGGAGGCGAAGTTGCAGACGAGCTGGATCAATCCCGTTCCCGAATACGACGCCGCCGTGCGCGAATTCGTGGCCGCAGCCCTTGACGGGCGCAAGAAAAACCGCTTTGTGAGCGAATTTCGCCGATTCCACAAACAGATTGTAAATTGGGGACTTTTTTCGGCCCTTTCGCAGACGCTTTTAAAATTGACCTCTCCGGGTGTGCCCGATATTTATCAAGGGCAGGAGTTATGGGACTTCAGCCTCGTTGATCCGGACAACCGACGACCGGTGGATTTCGCCCACCGCAAGGAAATGCTGGCCAAACTCCGTGAAAGCCTGGCCGCGGATGATGGATCGTTGCTCGCGCTGGCCCGCCGGCTTGTGGAAAACCCCCACGATCCCCAACTCAAGCTATTCGTTACCTGGCAGATTCTCCAGTTGCGCCGCCGATATGCCGACCTTTTCCAAAAGGGAAAATACATCCCCTTGGAAGTCCAAGGTTCGCGGGCAATGCACGTGTGCGCATTCGCGCGGGAATACACATCGCCTTTGGATTCTCCCCGGCAGATTGCCATTGCAATCGCGCCGCGTTTGATTGCCCAATTGACGCCGCTTCAGGAGAACGCCTTGCTGCCTCCGCCGCCTTTGGGGCCCGCCATTTGGGAAGATACGCGGATCATGCTCGGCGATTTTGCGTCATCGCCTCTAAAAAATCTGTTTACCGGCCAAGTCTGCCCGGCTCAAGATTCACAACTCTTGCTGGCAACGGCGTTTTCAGATTTCCCAGTAGCATTGCTGATAAAGGAGCCGTAATACACTATCCATCTCACAATGCCGGACATGTTTGTTTAGATTATTTATCCGATCCAAAGAAAGGTGGCTGACTGTCAAGACTTTTTAAACTACCAATAAGAGTTTTATGTCCCCGGAATTTCCAGGAATTTCGGAGGGCGAGCCGACATTGTCCTCCGCCGAAAAGTCGGGAATGGCCCGGCGGAAATCCTCCAAAAGGCCTTTGTTCCGCATGGCGATTTCAATCCTGGCAGGGCTCCGTTGCCAGACGCCCATCAGCCACACGGCGTCGAACCCGTAAGAGGCAATTGCATACTACTCTTGCTCAGGTACCGTAGTGAGGTTGACAGGCCCTCGGTGTTTCCGGTTCAACTAAGCCAGCCACACCCATGTGTTGATTTCGTAGATGACGGGATGTTTGGGCCAGGTCCTCATTGCCATTGCTCCCGAGGCTTTCAAGGAGTGTTGCATTCACTTCATGCTCTGACGGAGTTCCACGAGCACCTGGTCAAAGTCGTCGACCCGGATCAGCCCAAGCCGGGGATACTCAAGGTCGACAATGACAAAGAATGTAATTGCCAATATGGCAGCGAAGCCCAGAATGTGAACCCAACTGCGGGTTTTGCCGCCGGCCATAGGCACACCAGCCAATAGGGAGCCCAGCAGCATCAGGAATCCGAGCATGAAGAATACGATCGTTGGCGGGTGGGTCCGGGCCGCCATGGTCCGGGTGGTGGTGATGTCGATCATCTGGTTTAGTGCAGGAAGCAAGAGTATCGCAGCCGGCTGATAGCCATCGTCGCGCGTGGCAGAGATAGCCTGGTTCCAGATTTGGTTTTGAAGCGACTGAGCTTTGCCGAGTCCTTCAAGAACTGCCTGAATGTCGGGTAATTTCCGATATGCCTCTACACGGGCATCCACATATTGGCGAAAAAGGCCCTGCAAGGGGGCGCGGTTGTTCGGCGAGAGCAGATTCAGTCGTAGGTAGGCCGTGCCGATGGCGTTGGCCTCCTCGACGATCAACTGCCGCCGGGCGTCAAACCGGCTGGCCCCACCGGAAAAGCTGAACGCCAGGAGCAGGCCGAGCAGGCCGAAGATTGCGCCTTCGATGGCTCCGACGCCTGCGCGCGCTCCGTCTGGATCTTGTGCCAAGCGTCGCAAGCCGATCCGGCGGCCCACTTCCATAAGGGCCATCATGCCGAGAAACAATCCGCAGGAAATCAGTGCCGTCGTCCATGTAAATAGCGTGTAGTTCATATTCACCTCTCCGGAAGTGGCGTTTGCGTTTCATTCGGCTGACGATACAATCCTACCACTGCGGGCGGCGGCGACAAGTGCCGAGTTGTCGCACTCGGTCAGGTCCGCATATTTGGGCTTCTATCTCATTCTCACTGCTCCTGAGCACCAGCGGCGCCCTTCAAGAACGCGGCCTCCTTGCCCACCTCCAGGGCCCGCTCAGGATCCATGTAGCCGAAAAGTTGAATGCATTTGGCCACGAGCCCGGTCCAACCTGTTTGGTGGCTCGCACCCAACCCAGCGCCGTTGTCGCCGTGGAAGTATTCGTAAAATAGGATGTGTTCGCGCCAGTGAGGAGCGGACTGGAATTTCTCCGTGCCACCGTACACAGGACGCCGGCCATGTTCGTCGCGCAGAAAAATCCGGGTGAGCCGGTCGGCGATCTCTTTGGCCACCTCGAAAAGATTCATCATCCTGCCTGACCCGGTGGGGCATTCGACCTTAAAGTTGTCGCCGTAGTACAGGTAGAACTGCAAAAGGGCTCGGATGATCATGACGTTCACCGGCATCCAGACCGGGCCGCGCCAGTTGGAATTACCGCCGAACATGCCCGTGTTCGACTCGGCCGGCAGATAGTCCACCCGGTACTCCTGGCCTTGCACGTGGAAGACGTAGGGATGCTGCTCGTGGAACTTCGAGAGCGAGCGGATGCCATAGGGGCCCAGGAACTCGTTCTCGTCGAGCATTTTTAAGAGAATCCGTCGGAGCCGCTCCGGGGTGACCAGAGCAGCGATCCCCCGCTCGGCCATACCAAAATGCCCAGGCCCGGTAGGATGGATAGTCTTCTGAAGCTCGGGTATGCGGCGCAGACGCTCATGCAAATGAGTCATCGCCCGCGGAATGCGCTCCCGCTGCCACTTCTCCATTACCGAGGTGGCGCACAGGGGCAGGAGCCCCACCATCGAGCGCACCTTGAGCCGCGTGGTGCTGCCGTCGGGGAGCACGAGTAGGTCGTAGTAGAAGCCGTCCTCCTCGTCCCACATGCCGTTGGAACCAGGTTGGTTCATGGCGGCGGCAATATAGTAAAAGTGTTCCGCGAATTTTACGACCATGTCCTCGTAGGTGCGGTCGTGGGCGGCGAGTTCAATCGCGAGTTCGGCCATGTTCTGGCTGAACAGTGCCATCCACGCCGTGCCGTCCGCCTGCTCCAGGCGGCCCCCGGTGGGCAGCGGGGCGCTGCGGTCGAATACGCCGATGTTGTCGAGGCCAAGAAAGCCGCCCTCGAACACGTTCTTGCCGAAGCGGTCCTTGCGGTTCGACCACCAGGTGAAGTTCAGCAGCAGCTTGTTGAAGGCCGTTTTGAGGAAATCGACATCGGCCTCGCCGCGCAGGGCCTGCTCGGTGCGATGGAGGAACAGGGTCGCCCAGGCATGGACCGGCGGGTTCACGTCGCTGAAATTCCACTCGTAGGCGGGGATCTGGCCGCTGGGATGCAGGTATACCCCCTGTAGCATCAGTTCCATCTGCTGCTTGGCGAAGTCGGGATCCACGATCGCCAGCGGCAGCGTGTGGAAGGCCAGGTCCCAGGCCGCGTACCAGGGGTACTCCCACTTGTCAGGCATGGAGATGATGTCCTTGTTCAGCATGTGGAACCACTCCGAGTTCCGGGAGTTGCGGTATCCGGAATGGAGGGGGTTGGAGTGGTGCTCATCCAGCCAATTGTCGCCGTCGAAGAAGAAGAACTGCTTGCTCCAAAGCATGCCGGCCAGCGCCTGGCGCATCACATTGGCTGCCTCTTCACTCACAGATGGCGGCGTGACCGACTTGTAAAACTCATTGGCTTCACGAAGCCTGTCAGTGAAGACTTCATCAAATTGCTTTCCGAAGAGTTTGCCCTTCTGGTCCGGAGAAGCTTTGGAGATTCGCAAGCGAATCACTTTGGACTGACCGGCGCCGACATTGACCTGGTAGTGCGCCGCGACCTTGGTGCCCTGCTTCTCTGGATTCACGGCGTCCTGGTTGCCCTGCACCACGCAGTTGTTGATGCCGTCCTTGACGTAGGGATTCTCGTTCTTTTGCCCGGGGAAAAGCCGCTGGTGGTTTGTTTCGTTCTCGGTGAAAAGCAGCGGCACATCGCCTTCGCAGGCAAGAATGAATTCACCGAGAACTGGATGCGTTGCCGTGACCGCACTCGCGCCGGCCGGTGACTTGATCTGCTTGAGGTTTGGTTTCCCGGCGACTCGGTTGGATTCGGCAATCCACGACGACCAATCGTTCCGGAACCACAGCGTGGGCAGGAGATGCAGTTCGGCCGCGTCCGGTCCCCGGTTGGCCGCCGTGATCCGCACCAGGATGTCTTCCGGACCGGCTTTGGCATACTCCACGAAGACGTCGAAGTATCGGTCCTCGTTGAAAACGCCCGTGTCGAGGAGTTCGTACTCCATGTCGTTGCGGTTGCGCCGGCGGTTCGTTTCCAGCAAATCAGCATAGGGATAGGCCGCCTGCGGATACTTGTACAAGTACTTCATGTAGGAATGCGTCGGCGTGCTGTCGAGGTAGAAGTAGTACTCCTTCACATCCTCGCCGTGGTTGCCCTCACTGTTGGTCAATCCGAAGAGCCGCTCCTTGAGAATAGGATCCTTGCCGTTCCACAGGGCCAGCGCGAAGCAGAGGTGCTGCTTGTCGTCGGAGATGCCCCCCAGACCGTCCTCACCCCAGCGGTAGGCGCGCGAGCGGGCATGATCGTGGGTGAAGAAATTCCAGGCGTCGCCATTTTCGCTATAGTCCTCGCGCACGGTGCCCCACTGGCGCTCGCTCAGGTAGGGCCCCCATTTTTTCCATGTAACGCCTTGTTCTCGCGCTGCCTTCAGCCTCAACTGTTCTTGGATCATTGGACTCCCCCCTTGGATTATGGGTTCTGTGAGCTATGATCTGCTGACCGTTGTCTGTCGGATTGCTATTATCCATTGTAAGTTGGCGTTAAGCCAAATGCTACACAATTTATCTCGAGCGCAGGCCAAGGCCAGCAGTGGATGAAAAGGGGACATCACTAATTTTCAGCAGGGAAAGGGCGGACTCGCAATTCCGAGTGGGAACTGATGATCACTTTTGCCAGAAAATATGACCAAGAGGAAATAGATATTCCTCCTGGTTAAACCCCCGCTCAGATCCAGCCCTTGCGTATGAGCCACATTTTCACGGCTTGGGTCAGAAGCACGTAACAAGCCAGCGTAAGGACCAAAAGCGGCCAGTAAAGCGAGGGCACGTCATTGGTGAATCCCAGCCAGTCGCCAATCGGCGAGAAGGGCAGCCACATGCCCACGATCATGACAATTATGCTCATGGTTATCACCGGCCAGCTCGCCCGGCTTTGGATGAAAGGAATGCGATTGGTGCGGATAATATGGATGATCAGCGTCTGGGTAAGCAGCGATTCGACGAACCAGCCGGTCTGAAACAAAGATGCATTATTCCAGCAGTTAAACAGATAGAGCATCATAAAATAAGTGGTGTAATCGAATATCGAGCTGCACGGCCCGATGAAAAGAATGAACTTGGCGATCTCGCCCATGTGCCACGGCCGGGGTTTGGCGATTTGTTCGGGGTCCACCTCGTCGGCGGGAATGGGGACCTGGGAAAAATCGTAGAGCAGGCTGTTTGTCAAAATTTGCATGGGCTTCATGGGCAAAAACGGCAGAAAGGCGCTAGCCCCCATTACGCTGAACATGTTGCCGAAACTGGAACTGGCGCCCATGCGAATGTATTTAAGTATATTGGCGTAGACCTTTCGGCCTTCCAGCACGCCTTCTTCCATGATCATCAGGCTTTTTTCCAGGAGGATCACGTCGGCGGCTTCCTTGGCTATATCGACCGCCGTATCGACGGAGATTCCCACGTCGGCGGCCCTGAGGGCGGGCGAATCGTTGATCCCGTCGCCCATGAACCCCACCACGTGCTTTTTGCTTTGCAGGGCCTTGATGATCCGCTGTTTGTCCATGGGCGAAAGCCGGGCGAAGAGCAAGGTGTTTTCGGCGGCCTCGGCCAGTTCGGCGTCGGACATGACCTCGACCTGGGAGCCCAACAGCACGTGCTCGGTAGACAGGCCTACCTCCTGGCAGATTTTACGGCTGACCAGCTCGTTGTCGCCGGTAAGGATTTTTACCGTGACGCCGTGGTCGCGCAATGCCAACACGGCCGGAGCGGAGGTCTGCTTGGGCGGATCGAGAAACGCCACGTAGCCTTTCAGCACCAGATTGCTTTCGTCTTCCTTGGAATAGGCCGGCTTGTGCTCCAAGTCCTTGTAGGCGATGGCCAGCACGCGGAAACCGTCGGCGCTCAGGTCGTCGTATTCCTCTTTCAAATCTTGAATAAGAAGCGGATCGATGGGATAAAGTTTCCCTTCCAGTTCGAATTGTATGCAGCGCTGAAACACTGACTCCGGAGCGCCCTTCGAGATCAAGCGGGGAGCGCCCCCGGCTGGCTCCACAACCACCGACATCAGTTTGCGGGAAAAATCGAAAGGGATTTCATCGACTTTGCGAAAGGTTTGCAGGGCTGCGGTTTCGATAACCTCGGTATGCTCTAGAATCGCCCGGTCCAAGACGTTTCTAAGTCCGGTCTGAAAATGGCTGTTAAGAAACGCGAATTCCAACACCTCGTCGTCTTCCTTGCGGACCACGTCGCAGTGGCGCTCCAGAATCACACGGTCCAAAGTGAGCGTGCCCGTCTTGTCGGCGCAGAGTATGTCCATGGCCCCGAGATTCTGGATGGCGTTCAGGCGTTTTACGATCACCTTTTTCCGCGACATGGCGATCGCGCCCTTGGACAGGCACACGGTGACGATCATGGGCAACATTTCTGGCGTCATGCCCACCGCCACGCTCAAAGCGAAGAAAAATGCGCCTTCCGGGCCGAACCAGTCGTGTTTTGTCAGGCCGTTGACAAGGAACACCAAGGGCACCATGACCATCATGAAGTAGATCATCAGCCAGGTGAATTTGCCCACGCCCTTGTCGAAACTGGTCGCCACCTCTTGGCCGATTATCGAACTGGCCATGCCGCCGAGATAGGTTTTCAAGCCGGTTTCGACCACCACGCCCGTGGCCGCGCCGCTTTCCACGCTGGTGCCCAGAAAACACACGTTTTTCAATTCCAGCAGGGATTTTACAGGGCCCGTTTCGGGGGCGTCAAATTTTTCCCCGGGAAACGATTCGCCGGTCAGGCTCGATTGAATGACGAACAAGTCCTTGCAGGAGAGAATGCGGATATCGGCGGGAATCATGTCGCCGGCCGCGAGCCGGATTATGTCGCCTGGAACAAGTTGGCCCAGGGGCACTTCGCTTGCCGCGCCCCCGCGAACAACCGTGGCCGTGACGCTGATCATGGCCTTGAGTTTCGCGGCGGCGTCGTCGGCCCTGGCCTCCTGCACAAACCGCAGCGAC
Source organism: Thermoguttaceae bacterium (assembly GCA_049516935.1). GTDB lineage: Bacteria > Planctomycetota > Planctomycetia > Pirellulales > Thermoguttaceae > JBEKIK01. Next base: position 12,057 of record JBEKSO010000014.1, on the reverse strand, counting down.
ACGCCCAAAAACACCATGATGATCATCACGGTTCCGGCGCCGGCGTCTCCGGTCAAATACGATACCACGGCCAGGATCAACAGCAGTATGACCAGAGGATTCATGCACGCATGACCCAAGAGCTTAAGCCGCCCGAGCCGCTGCTCCTGGGCGATCACGTTTGGCCCGTATTTTTCCAACCGCTCCTGGGCTTCTTCTTCGCTTAAGCCGTTTTCATTGGTTTGAAGCTTGCCCAGTACGACATTCGCAGGGTTTTGTGCAACCTCGATCAACAACGGCGAAACCTGCACCTGGTTCGCCTGGCGCTTGATGATTGCCAGAATATTTTTCGGCAGGATGCTTGTCGGCAGAATGGGCATGATTACGGGAGTTTATGGATATCGGTTTTTTATCACATTTACATGTATGAATGCCTCAACGGACGGCTGCGTTACAAACCGCAAGGAATCAGGTAATATACTAGAATCTCGATATTTACACCAGCGGGATAAATTCCCGTATGAACGGCTGGAAAGGAATTCCCGCTCCCTGGCGTTTTCACCCGCCGTTTGCGTTTTAGATAAAGTCCTGCTGGCTCCAAATGACCATTTGCGGCCTGGATCCGGATGGCCGCTCGGCATAAGGTGGGATTCCTTTAATCGGGCACATGAAAGCCGATTCGAAGAAACATCCAGGTTGAGACAGCAGTTTAACTGCTGTCCCAACAGAGTGGGCTATCCCTGATGCAATCTGCCGCAGTGTGCGGCGGCTGCGCTGGCCAAGCCGGCCAGGCTGTATCCGCCTTCGAGAACCGATACCAGGCGGCCGCCGGCATGGCGCCGGGCGATTTCCAACACAAAAGCGGTCAGATCGATATAGTCTTCGTCTGTCAGTTCCAAACGGCCCAATGGATCTCCGCGCCGTGCGTCGAACCCGGCGGATATGATCACCAGATCGGGTTTGAACCGGTCCGCGGCCGACGCCAATTGCTGAAATGCGGGGAGAAATTCTTTCCGGCCTGCGCCGCGGGCCATCGGCCAGTTGAGATTGGCGCCCAAACCCTTGCCGCGGCCGGTTTCGTCTTTCGCGCCAGTCCAAGGATACCAAGGAGACTCGTGCGTGCTGAAATAAAATACCGAGCCGTCTTCGTAGAAGATGTCTTGCGTGCCGTTGCCGTGGTGCACGTCCCAGTCGACGATCAGCACCTTGCCAACGCCGTACTTTCGCTGCGCATACCGGGCGGCAACGGCAACATTATTGAAAATGCAAAAACCCATGCCGCGTTCGGCAGAGGCGTGATGTCCCGGCGGACGGGTCAGGCAGAAGGCGTTCTTTGCCTGGCCGCTGAGCACGGCGTCGACGCCCACGCAGGCCGCGCCGCCGGCATAATATGCCGCTTTGAGCGACTCGCGGCAAACATAGGTGTCTCCGGTGCTGAGTTTCTTGGCCCCGGATTCGATTTCCCGCCTCGCCTCCGATAGGTAAGCCTCTGTATGGCATGCAAGGATCTCGTCGTCGGTTGCCGGTCGAGCGTTCAGTGGTTTTAACGCCGACAAATAACTGCACTTGCCCAGCGAATCCAGCACGGCATTATATCGCTGCGGACACTCGGGCCGGTTAAGACCAGTTACGTGGCACTTGGAGATCTCGTCGTATACCAAGGCCGTAGGCCGAACGCGGGCCGACCCAGGCGGGAGCTTGGCGGTCAATAGAGAGCTGATGGATCCAGGCATCATGCCCGATACGCCTATCGCGGCCATGGCGCCTAAAAATTGGCGTCTACTGGTTTTTGCAACAGCCGGTTCGGGACCGGCGACGGTTCCTTTTATCACCTTGTTCCAGGCTCCAAAATGTTGAAGTTAATCTATCGCCTTTTTAATGCATTTTCATTTTACCACAACTACAAAGATTGTGCAAAATTAAGCATGCTACGCAGGGATAAATCTCAAGCCGGGGCGCGAGATTAGGTTGTTTTTACATCTAAAACAAAAAAACCGCCATCTGCGGCAGGGACATAAAGGCCCCGTTATAGGCTGTCTAAATTGTTTTTATTAATGCTTCAGACAGATGTTTTGAATTGGCAGAATTGTTTTAGCAGCCATTACTTTGTTTGAATGGACAGACTATTTTGTGTGAAACCACTGCTTGCAAGCGGTACACAAATCGATCAGGCCATATAACCAAGCCGGGGCGAGAGCCAATATGTCATAGACGCCTTTGAAAAAATACACTATGCCCGAAGGAACGTGCGATTGCGATACATATACCAGAGGATTAGCCACAGCAACGCCACCTCGCCAATCGCCGAGAGCAGATAATTGTATGGCTCAGACAACTGATTAGCCAGGTTCGCCACCAGGGTATCGCTCATTGTACGCTGAAATACTTGGTCGAACACGTAAGCAAACAAGGCATTGGCGCCGATGACCACGAAAAAGAAAGCCCAGGCTTTAATTCCCATTATGTCGATGGCGGCGTAGAACAAGGCCAGCAAAAGAAAACTCAAGCCGCCGGTCCAGAGGATCATCGAAGGGGTCCAGATATGGCGGTTGAAGGGCAAAGAGTAGCTCCATAGCCATCCGATCGCGGCGCAGCACAGCCCGACAGTCGCCAACAATAAAAGTTTTCGCGCGGCCGACAACCGCCCCCGCAAAATATGACCGGACATGGCGCCCAATAGGACAGTCGCGGAAAAGCCCAGACTCGTGACTATCCAGGTAAAGTCGTGGCCCCTGCGAAAGCCGCCGAGTATCAGTTCGTCGATATAGCGGGGGAAATTAGTGGTCTGTTCCAATGTGCCGGCGGGATGGCCGGCAAAGGGAACAAACGCCAACAGGGCCCAATAAACCAGCGTCAGCCCGGCAAAAAGGCCAATCTGACCTGCCAAGGGCAGATGAAGCAGGGCAATCGAAGTGACCAGATAGCCCACAGCTATTGCCTGCAGCGCATTGCTGTACAGTTCCAGTCCGCTTATCTGGTATTTGATGAGGCTCTTCTGGGCGATCATGCCGAGAATCCATAACAGAATCACGCGCCGAGCGATCCGCCAATATATCGAACTTGTGGACTCGCCTTGCTGCAGCCTTTTGCCTAATGCGAAAGGCATCGATGCCCCGACCAGGAAAAGGAACATGGGCATGATCGTGTCCCAAGCCACGAATCCCTGCCACCGCGGATGCGTCAATTGCGTCTCCACCGCGTCGCCCAGCGAAACCGATACGCAAGCCGCCGCCGCTATGGCCAGTTCACGGCCGCCAATAAGCCAAAACATCGTAAATCCCCGCAGGGCATCCAAAGAGAGCAACCGCTGCGAAGGCGGCGCGGACGACGGGGGCGGCTTGATATATTTGCGCCGGGCCGGCAGCTTTTCACGCGGGAATGAAGTTATTGAAGATATTATTGCAAATAGCGACATCGGCAAACCTCATTCTTCTGGATTGTGTACGATAAAAAGTTGCAGGCACAAAACAGCAATCTTCGCCGATCAATTCCGTCTGCCGTGTTCAAGTCTGTTTCGAAAGGTTTAATTTTATTCGTCTCATCCGTCTGGAAGAATTTTATACCGAAAGCAAGAGCAAAATTATTTTTTATGAATTTTCGAATACCCAAAATTAGGGCTGACTGAACCGGAATTAGCTTGGTATCAGAATCAATCGCTGCTTTTAGATATGGCAGGTCTCATGCCAATCGGACGAGTATTCGCAGCGGATATGCGAGAATTCAAGCCGGTCCGCATATCATAACAAAGGGGGCGTTCCGACTTCATTTATGAACCGGAACGCCCCCTGAATTCCATTGGAGCAGACATTCCACAACGCAAAACTATCTTTTTTAATGCTGAGCGCCAGACTCTCTTTTAGCCGTTGACTCCGGCTTACGGTCTTCCGTCAATTTGTGCAAAGTGCCATATACCCCGCTGAAGCCCGGCAATTGGGCAATGGCTTGATAATCGGGATTGTGTGCCGTCTGATCGAATCGCTCTTCAATACGCTTGATCTCATCGTTTGACTCGAGATTTTTCGTATCAGCGATTTTTTGCAGCTCATCAAGTTGCAAATGTTTGCGCCAGCCGTCGCCGGTGGAAAGACGCTCGAGTGACTTGTTCAACATTTCCGCTTGTCCCCTTAACACTGCGGGTTCGCGCTCTTTGGGCGATCTGGCGGCCTCTTTTAGGGCCACCTGCAAGGCCTGGAATCCCCAAGTATTCGTAATGGCCTTATACTCATCATTTTTGGACGCCGAATTGAAACGATCCAAAGCAATATCGATTTCGTTTTGGGTTCGAGAGCCGGCCGTACCCGATGTTTGAGCGGTAGCCGTGTCGCCTGGCGCATGAGGACTGAAATCCTTCAAATCGTTTAAGCGAAAATATTTCACCCACGTATCGCCGGTGCTAAATTGTCCAAGCTCGCGGGTGAATCCATTTGCCACCCAGGCAATGAACGATCGGAGTTGTCGGTCTGTAAACCGGCTAATCTCTTTGGACGTGGGAACGGGGGGGAGTTGGCCTTGGTGCTGTTCGGTTTGAACATTCTGCTGATTTGGTTGGACGGCATATGCCGGACTTGAATAGTCGTATCCACCATAATCATAGCCATAGGTGTCATAGCCGGGCGACCAACTGCCATAATAATCGGACGGCCCCCAATAACTCCAATTACCCCAGCCATAGTAAGGATATCCGTAATAGCCGTAGTAATTGCCGATACCTATATCGCCGAACCGTCCCAAAGGAATATTAATTCCCCAGCCAAAGCCCGGCCGGTAATCCCAGCCTCTGCCATAATAGGAATAATAGCTGGGGTCCCATCGATTCCAATCGCCCCGATCATTGTAATAGGGGCCGTAGCCTAGAGCGCCGCCTAAAGCGTTGCCCACTCCGCCCGCAGTGCCTCCAACAGCGTTGCCCACGCCGCCAACAGCACCGCCTACAGCATTACCCACGCCGCCCACAGCGCCTCCACAACAGCATTGCCCACGCCGCCCGCGACGCCTCCAACAGCGCCGCCCACGCCGCCCATAGCGCCTCCAACAGCGCCGCCTACGCCGCCCACGGCCCCGCCCACGCCGCCCATTATACCGCCGCCGCCGCCCCGGCCTTGAGAATTAGCAGGGAGCATTATAATGACTCCCAAGGCTAATCCTAATACGACGATTTGTCTAAGTTTCACTCGCATTGCAGTACTCCTTTAAAAAAAGGTTGACTGAATATACAACGCAAAACGTAGTAAATTGATGCCATTTTTGTGCCAATGCCCGCTGGTAATATTTTTAGATTTCAACCTCAACTTTTCTTATTACTGTTTTTTGTTACTGTTGGTTTTCCACTTTTTTAAAAAAAGATAAATCATAAAGTTTTCGTTTAATAATCGCCTTTACTATTAAGCAATTACGTGCCATAAATATTTTTTATAGTCGGATATTTTAAATATTTTCAAACTTAGTGCTGTATCGTAATTGACCAATATAGTGGGGTGGCGACCATCGAGGCATTGAAATGCCGTGGAGCGGGGCAGCATCGCGGCCGTCCACGTCTAAGCGTACGAGACGAATCACTTGATTGTTTTCCGCGACCAATTATTAAATCACGCTTAAGATGAGATTTACTTATCTGGCCGGCGGATCAAATTATTTGTGCGCACGATCAGATTGGCGGTCGTCGCCGCGGCGTAAGAAGGTTCAAAACCGCTACAAATAAAGCGGCCCCGATAATAGACCACAAAACCGGAAAGTTCTTACCGCTGATCTGTAGCATGAAGGGTTCCGGCAGACCTACCAGCCCGGCCAACCAACCCCCAAACAAGGCGCCGATAAACCCCAGCGCCACGCACACCAGGCAGCCGCCATGCGTGTATCCGACGATCCCCTGGGCAATTGCGCCGCAGATGCCGGCCACTAGCAATAGAATCACGAATCCGCCAAAACTCATGATTTTTTCTCTAAGATTACTTATGAACTTGTTTATTTTATACGGTCCACTTAAGCACGGGCTAGGGGGATCCATAAAATAATACACCCTCGCCTTTTTAGTCTTTTGGTGCTCTCCCTTGGCAGTCTGGCAACCATTTTGGCGGTTGAAAGACTAACTTTCGTAGTACGAACGGCCTAAAACCAGGATTGGGGGTGCGTCTACAATTGTGCATAGAAGAAGTTGAGTTATATGCCCTATTAATGCTTGTAAAGTGTAATGTTTCTGTGTGGTTGTTTTGATTCCGCCGTTCCGGCATGCAAATTGCGGGTTTTTTAAATAGTGTATGTAAATATTCTAATAGAGTTCAAATGGATAACATATACGGTTGCCAGTGGCCGGATACGATACATCTCTCGATTAACAAGCTCGCTAGATAATTCTTTTTCTTGAAAATACTCAGTTGGTCGGCTATGGTCATTTTAACATTTTATGTTGCTAAAACTCCTCCGCTTTCTTACAATTGATTTGGTGAAATCGTGATCGGAAAAGCGACGATGAGCAATCGCAAAGAAACGACATCTTTATTGCAAAACGATATCGCCGCATGCCGGCCGCTGTCGGTTCTGCTGGTCGAAGATAATCCGGCTAACCGGAAAATCACCGCCCTCATGTTAAGGAATCGCGGGCATCGGGTAACGGTTGCCGATAGCGGCCGCCAGGCCTTGAAACTGTTTATAAGCGGCCGCTTTGACGCGGTTTTGATGGATATCGAGATGCCGGCCATGAACGGGTATCAAACCGCCGCGGCGATCCGCCGAAAAGAACCGCCCTCCGAAGCCCGGACGCCGATCATCGCCTTAACCGCGCATGTACTGGATGGAAATCATCACCAGTGGACTGACGCCGGCATGGATGCTTATCTGACAAAACCCTTCGACGTCGATCAATTAATTTCAATGCTTGAAAGTATAACGAACCGTGAAGCTCGAAATAGCGGAAACGTCGGCGCGCATGCGGCGGCAAGCGCGGACGCGGCGGGCAACGATCGTCTTTCTCCGGCCATCGACTTTGCCGCTATAATGCGGCGCCTGGAGGACGACAAGGAACTCTTTCATAGTTTCGTGAAAATATTCGATGAAGATGCGCCAAAACTGTTGCAATCGATACTGTCCGCCGCGGCTTGCGAAGATTTGACAACCATTCGGAGGGCCGCTCATGCCCTTAGGGGCTTAGCGGCTAATTTCGACGCCACGGCGCTGGCCGAATCCGCATGCCGTTTGGAACTCGCGGAGGCCGACGAGCTTTTCAATACTCGAGATGAATTAATCGGGAAGCTCTCCGATGAATTCGCCCGAGTAAAGGAAGCCTTGTCGTCCTATCGGTAGTTAATCGCCGAGTTGTACGACATGCCCGATGGAGATCCCCAATGAATGAATCTTGTTGCGCAAGCTGCCGCGTGTTATTCCCAGTTGTTCGGCGGCTTTCGATTGATTGCCGTCGGTTTCGCGAAGCACGCGCGTGAGTAGATATTGCTCCATCATTTCCAAAGTATCGTTGTAAAGATTATGCGATCCGGCTGTTTCTCTTTCGTCGATAAAATCCTCAAGACTGCTGGGTAAAAAGACCTTGCCGGCATCGGTTTTTTGGCACTGAAAACCATTGTTTATCGCGTCAGGCAGAAGTTCGGGCACCAGCACCGGCCCGCTGGCCTTTAGCATGGCGGTTCGCAGAACGGTCTGCAACTCGCGCACGTTGCCGGGCCAGGAATACGCAACAAGCTTCGCCATTGCGTCGGGCGACGCTCCTTGTATTTCCTTGCGCAGCTCTTTGCAAAATTTGGCCAAGAGGTATCCGACCAATAATCTGATGTCTTCACCGCGATCCCGCAGCGGGGGCAAGTCGATGCGGTACCCGTTTAAGCGGTGGTAAAGGTCCATGCGGAATTTGCCCTCATCGATCATTTTTTCCAGATCGCAGTTGGTAGCCGAAATGATCCGCACGTTGGTTTCGATAGTTTCGCTTCCGCCCACACGCTCGAATTGCTGGTCTTGCAGTATCCGCAGAACTTTACTTTGCGTAGCGGGCGACATGTCGCCCACCTCGTCCAGGAAGATCGTGCCGCCGTGGCATTGCTCGAACTTCCCGATTCGCTGCCGATCCGCTCCGGTAAAGGCCCCTTTCTCGTGCCCGAACAACTCGCTCTCTAAAAGCGTGTCGGAAAGAGCGGCGCAGTTTACCGCCAGAAAGCGTTGCTCGCTCCGCGAACTGTGCTGGTATATGGCCCGGGCAACCAACTCTTTCCCGGTGCCGCTGTCACCGCAGATCAGGACGGACACGTCTTGGGTTGCAATACGGCCGATCTCCTTGTAGACGTCCAGCATGGCCGGACTTCGGCCGATAAGCGCGTCGTGTTCATCGATCTCATCCCCGATCTCGTCCAATTCCGGTATATTCACCGGCACTTCCATGAGCCGCCGTGTCTCTAGGGCTCGTTTAACGACATGCCGCACACGCTCCAGGCTCAACGGCTTGATTAGAAAATCATAGGCCCCGCATTTCATGGCTTCGATGGCCGTATGACTGTCGTCGGAAACCGTGATGAATGCAATCGGCAACTTGGGATCGATAACCCGCACTTGCCCTATTAACTCCAATCCCGAGGCATCCGGCAATGAGATGTCCAACAACAATACATCGGGTGAATGCCGGCGGATGGCGTCGAGCCCTTCCCGGGCGTTGCGCGCCGTGAGCAGATTCGCGCCGGTCTCCTCCAGGGCTTTTTGAACCAGTTGTAAAACAGTCTGGTCGTCGTCAATTGCTAAAACAATAGACATGCCATTCACCCGTAAGAAATTATTTTCATAAAGCCTTCAAAATTCACCTGGCAATTAATACAACCCGGGATATGACCCAACACATTCATAATAGGAAATCCAGGGGCATTCCAGGCATGCTGACTTTACTGCGATATTATACGCGGATGGCAGCCCCCTCTACTAAGTGGCCCGCATATCAAATGCTGTTATGTTCCTTACGTCTTTAGGTTGAATAACATAAATCACATGGAAAAATTGGGCGATTATTTAGGGTCAGGAAAGGATTTTGGATTAGACGGAGTTTTTCCGGCCTGATGATTTGTAATTGGAAGTCAGGCAGACAGTTTGGTCTTTAAGAATCAGAATTGGAAATCGAACGATCAAGGAGATTGCAAAGGAACCACTTTAAAAACTGCCATTTGACGCAATAAATATGCTTTTATTCCTCCATGTTTTTAATTCCACGGCACATAAATTGACTATAATTATTTCACAGCCGAAACAAAGTTGAACTTTATAAAAGGGGAAATTTATGGAAAAGCTTGCCTATTTTCGCGTTGCTGTTCTGGCAACGGATGGTTTTCAGGAATCTGAACTAAAAGAACCCGTCCAGGCCCTAAAAGAGGCCGGGGCGGAGGTCACTATCGTTTCGCTGAAATTGGGAGAAATTCAAGGGGTTCGGCATGGAGAAAAGACCGGGAAGGTCGAGGTCGATCGGATGATCAAGGAAGTTTCCGCCGATCAGTTCGACGCGGTCCTGCTGCCGGGCGGCACATCAAACGCCGACGCTTTAAGAATGGTGCCCGAAGTGCAATCGTTCCTGCAAAAAATGGATCAGTCCGGCAAACCGATTGCCGCTATCTGTCACGCGCCATGGGAACTTGTTTCCGCCGGCCTGGTTCGCGGGCGAACCCTGACCGGCTACTACACAATCCAGGACGACGTCCGAAACGCCGGGGGCAATTTCGTAGATCAAGAAGTCGTGGAAGACGACAACTGGGTAACAAGTCGTCAGCCGGCGGATATTCCGGCTTTCAATCAAGCCATGTTGAAACTCTTTGCAAGCAGCCCTTCTACAACGCATAAATAAAGTTTTGCATGTACAAACATTGCCGCTGAACAATGCTTGGGCACAAGTGGTTCGTGAACAACCAGCCTGGTCGGGAACCGGCCACTAATCGGCTCAGCCAGCATAGGGAACAAAGCTTATAAATTGATTAAGAGACAGAGCGGCCTGATAAAACCTAAGTAATTACCTGATAAAATCCAAGCAACAATGAAGTGTCTTAAACCGTTTACAATGTTTTGTATTAACGCTTTACGCCCTATCGCGATCATTTACGGTAATGGAATGTTTCAATCGTTTTCCCGGTAAGATCGTCAAACCGGCACGCAAAATGCATTTCGTAATTCCCCAGTGGCAACAAGGCAAGTCCGGACGAAACAATTTCGCCGGGCGGTCTTAAGCGAGTTTTAAAACGCAGAGGAGCCTTGTTTTGGAAAGAACCTATGTCCCGCTAAAACTTAAGGAGTTTTTACCATGGAAAAGAGAAAATTTTTCGGAATCGGCACGATCGTATTGAGTCTGGTACTAGGCCTGGCATTCCTGACTAGCGAAGCCAGTGCAAGACATCATCGTGGTTGCTGCGATTACGGCTGCGGGTACGGGTGTTACTCACAGACCTGCGGTAACGGATGTTCAACCTGTAACTCGGGCTGCGGTTCCTGCGGTGGAAGCGCCCCCGCCCCGTCCGGCGCCCCCGCAGCCACCATGCCGGCGCCAACCCAGTCGCCGCCGGCTCCAAGCAAGTAATTCATTCTTAACAACCCCAACCGGGTGAAAACGTCACGGCCGGTCAGGCAAACGCCACTGAACAGTCGGATCGGCCGTGACACCGTATTTTATATACATTGAAGCCCCATTCAAGACGATTTTCTTGAAGCATCTTGCCGCAGGCACGTGTATCTACACTGAAAATCTTTATCACGGCTTCTTCTTCCGCCGCCAGACTTCATAGTCCCGGATCTTATTACGGCAGGGCATGTATTATATACATCTCCATTAGTTTTGCTTTCTATAGGAGACCCCTATACTAAAGTGGCACAAAATAAATCGGAAGGGATAATGCCTCAGTAACCGGCCAGTTCCTCAAGATATAGAATTTCACCGTCGATTACGCCTGCGTCCCGGCCGATTTGCTCGTTATCAGGCGCAGAGACGAAGACCCTTGCCTTTTCTAAATCTAGTATCTCAAAGAGGAAGAAAATGTTCCGATCGTCTTCCATTGATCGCCAGATTTTAGACAATTGTAGCCCGGCCTTCAGATGCAGCGGCTTGTGAGAATCGAAGATTCGTCGCCAGACTTCATAGTCCTGGACTTTATTACGGCAGAGCATGTATCGCATACGTCTCCTTTAGGTTTTTATGTTATATCGTTCTATATTAACCACAATTTAATACAAGGTCCGCGAATTCACTCGGCTGATAATATTATCATCTTCTGCCTCAATTCCTACTCGAAGAAAAATCAAAGTAAATGCGAAAACCGGCCATGGCACATAGGTCAGGCAATCTAGCGAAGCCCTATAGAAGGCACACAAGGCCGCGCCCCTGCAATACGAATAGACGACTCGCGTGCCGATTATGCACGCAACCGCTTGGGGGATTTGCCGACAACCATTCCAGCGAGCAATCGAGTTTGTCGGCCCGTGGTATTTCTCACTCCGATACTCTATGTGGAGGTTTCGGCACTTACTTGACGATTATACGGCCAACTTGTATACTTAATTCTATCTTTCGATAGATATTGGCAGCCGTTCAAACGACCCATCTACCCAATGATGGGGGGAAAATCTGTGCACGGCATCCTGCGGTCGACATAAAAAAATATTGTATTCTTGATAATGCTAGAGAAACTTTACGCAAGAACAATTCTGATTCGCGCTGTCGAAGATTGTTTGCTACATTTGTTTTCGCTGGGAAAGTTGTTTGGAACAGTTCACACCTGCATCGGCCAAGAATGGACGGGTGTGGCTATTGCCGAACATCTTCAAAAAGCAGACTTAATTTTCAGCAATCACCGCTGTCACGGCCATTTCCTTGCCCGAACCGACAATGTGGACGGGCTGATTGCAGAAGTCATGGGCAAAAAGATGGGGGTGTGCGGCGGACGCGGGGGAAGCCAACACTTGTGTTGGCGAGGGTTCTACAGCAATGGCGTCCAGGGTGGAATCGTGCCCGTGGCCGCCGGCTTGTCACTGGCCCAAAAAATGACCGGTACGGGCGGCATCACCGTGGTGTTCATCGGCGACGGCACGTTGGGTGAAGGCGTCGTTTATGAAACCATGAAC
>JBEKSO010000013.1:0-20934 GCA_049516935.1 Thermoguttaceae bacterium | reverse complement strand
GGGCTAACGAACGCCTGTTGGAGTTGGGCCTCGTCGAATTGTTTAGGGAAAGCGCGGGTGGCAGCCCCAGTAGGAGCGATAGCCAGCACCAGCGGCATGGGGGCCCCGCGCACGCTGAACTTATCTATGATTGGCTTTTCGGCGGGGTTCGCGACGTTGACCGTCACCGAATCGGCCCGATCGGCCATCTTCGCCATCGCCGTTCTAAAGACGCCGTTCATGGCAGTGGTGTGCGAGTCTTGTCCATCGAAGAAGAAGATAAAGACGTACTTTCCAGCCGCCGCCGCCCGATCTATGGCGGCTTGGGCTTGGCTGACGTTAGCGCCGGCTGACTGATCCATCGCTGATGGCATTCGGGCAACACGATCTTGGTCTGCGGCCATCGCGACACCAACAGTCGTTACAAAACCGATGATTGCTAAAGAAATACACCTCATTGTTTTGATCCTCCTAAAAAACAGGTTAGAAACTTTACTTATATCGTTTCGCCAAGTAACGAAATATTATATGATCTTAGAATTGCCCGCAAGGTCCTTATTTAGCCATGGCTTGGTGATTTTATAAGAAACATATATATAATTGAGGGATTGGGATTTTTACGAATCTCGGCTAAACTGCCGTTTTGACCAATTGTCTGTATTATTTCCAGAGATAAATTTAACCCATAATACGCAGATGCTCTACATTCTCCATATTTAAACAATGCCCCAGTCTTCCTCGTGGAAAAAGTGTTTGGAAAATGCAGCATTAAGCGACTTGGGGTTGCGCCGCGCGAATAACCAGGATAGTTTCACCGTTTTTTTGGCGGGAAATCAACAGGATTTCTTGCGTCGGGGGCATTTATTTATGGTGGCTGACGGCATGGGCGCCCATGCCGCCGGTGAATTAGCCAGCAAAATCGCCACCGACATCGTACCGATGACGTATCAGAAACTCCGCGACAAATCGCCGCCCGACGCGATTTTAGCCGCCTTGCTGGATGCGAATAACCAAATCTACACCCGGGGACAGGCCAGTCCCGAGTTTAGGGGCATGGGCACGACCGCCACGGTGCTTGTCCTATTACCGCAAGGGGCTCTTTTGGCGCACGTGGGCGACAGCAGGGCATACCGCGTCCGAGGGCAAAAGATCGATCAGCTCACCTTCGATCACAGTCTGGTTTGGGAACTGCAAGCCACCGGCCAGAAGTATGAGGAGCCAATCTCAAACTTCATAGGTAAAAACATCATTACCCGATCGCTGGGACCGAATCCGAACGTGCAAGTCGATCTGGAAGGCCCACATCCATGCCAGGTCGGCGATACGTTTCTTCTGTGCAGCGACGGGCTTTCCGGTCAGGTCGAGGATGCGGAGATTGGCGCAGTGCTGGTTTGCCTGCCCCCGGCCGAGGCAGTGCAGGCCTTGGTCGATCTGGCCAACCTCCGCGGCGGGCCCGACAACATAACCGTGGTTTGTGCCCGGGTATTGGATCGGCAAATCGCTCAAGATCCCGGCGCCCAGTCGGCTGGTGTGACGGGCGGTCAAAATCGTCGACCGGTTCATCCTTTGATATGGACAATCTTCGGCATGGCCTCTTTGGCGGCATTGGGTCTTGGGACCATCGGACAAGGGACTGCCGCCCTTGTTTCGCTTTTGGTTGCCTTCTTAAGCGGCATAACGGCGATGGTGCGGCATTACGGCGGCGCGAACGAGGTCCCGTCCTTCGAGGGCCGGCATTTCGGCCGCGGTCCTTATGTAAGTTGCGATTGCGGGCCTGATGAAAAGTTCATCGTTAAACTCAACGAAATCATCAACCAATTGCGCGACGCCGCCGTGGGTGAGAATTGGAAGATCGACTGGAACCGCTTCAATCAATTCCTCACGTCCGCCAACGAAGCCCGCAACTCGGCCGACTACGTCGGCTCGGCACGCGAATATCTCCGCGCAATCATTTTCATGATGGCCGAACTCAAGCATCAGCGGCCGCACGGCAACTCATAATAATGTTATGTTATACGTTGAACCCGGGCGCTTGTGCCCGGCGTTTTATTTGGAATTATCACAATGATAAGGAAGTGTACGGACAAGGACGTGGAAGTAATATTCCAGATCGTCAACGACGCCGCGACCGCGTATAAGGGCGTCATACCCGCCGATTGCTGGCACGAGCCTTACATGCCGCTGGAACAACTCAAATGGGAGATAGGCGACGGCGTGTGCTTCTGGGGATTTGAGGATGAAAACGACTTGATCGGGGTAATGGGAATTCAAGACAAGGGAGAAGTTACGCTTATCCGTCACGCCTATGTGCGGACCGGCAAAAGGAATCGGGGCTTTGGCACGCAATTGTTGCGATATCTGGAGACCACGACGGAAAAACCCATATTGATCGGCACCTGGGCCGACGCCGTTTGGGCCGTGGCCTTTTACCAGAAAAACGGCTATCGACTTCTGCCCACCGATGAAAAAAACGCCTTGCTAAAAAGGTTTTGGACGATCTCCCCGCGGCAAATCGAAACATCGGTGGTCCTTGCCGACGCGAAGTACATAAGTAAGCCCACGGGTTGCAACCCGTGGGCTTGATCTAATTATAAATGCCGCCCCACAATCCATTGGGCTAAAAACTGATTGCTCATTGCTGAAAGCCAAGCTAAAATATAGATATGTGCCGTATCATTCGCCTGGTTGGAATCGTATTCCTTGTTGGATTGGGTCTATCGGCCCTGGTTTTGGGTGCCGAGCCGGATAAGCCCAAGGCCGGCGTTGATCCCGGCGTCATGAAGGAATTCGAAGGGCTGGGATTTTCCGTCGGCCCCAAGGGCGGCGGCAAGGCCCGCACCGGCATGTTCGGCCTGATAGGCGAGGGATATAAGTTCGTCTATGTCTTCGATCGCTCGGGGAGCATGGGCGGCGATGGAAGCGCATCGCTTAAGGCGGTGAAGGCCGAACTTTTGGCCAGTCTGAAGAACCTGGATACGGTCCACCAGTTTCAAATCATCTTCTACAACGAGCGCCCGGTGCTTTTCAATCCCAGCGGCACGCCGGGAAAATTGGTCTTTGGCACCGATGGGAATAAGCAGGCCGTCGAGCATTTTTTAAACTCGATCGAGGCCAATGGCGGCACCGATCACGAGGCCGCATTGCGCATGGCCGCCTCGATGAAGCCCGACGTAATATTCTTCCTCACCGACGGCGACGATCCGAAACTCACGCCGCAGCAGATGGATAAGATCCGGGGTTGGTTGGGCGGAATCCGCATAAACATCATCGAATTCGGCCCCGAGGCGCAACCGGATAAAGATAGCTTTCTGAAAGAGCTTGCCGGGCGCGTAGGCGGCCAGTACGCCTACGTGGATACGACGAAATTCTCATCTGCCCGAGAAAAAACAAGAACTGTCACGATTCCGTGAACGTCTTGGCATATAGTCCAGGTAAATTGCCTTTGACCTATCCTAACTAATGGCCTAAAATTCATTGTGAGCGACAAGGATAGATAGGCCGTCTTAAGATATGCGGCAAACTAATCGCCTTTTTTGGAGAGCATGGCCATGATCCAAGACATTATTAGTGCAAAAGGCAGTGTTGTGCATACCATTGCGCCGGGGACCATGCTCGACGAGGTGGCGCATACGCTGGTGGAACGCCGGATCGGTTCTTTATTGGTAGCCCGGCAGGGGCCTTCCGGCGAGCAGGAATTGCTGGGCATCGTCACCGAACGCGACATACTTTACCACTGCGCAAAAAGCAATCTGCCCTTGGCCGCCGTGGAGGTGACAACGGTAATGAGTTCCCCGCTAATAACCGCCGCGCCCGGCGACAGTATCGATAAGGTAATGGGCCTGATGACCGACAAACGGATTCGCCACATTCCGGTCCTTGCCGAGGGCCGCCTGATGGGCCTTGTTTCCATAGGCGACCTGGTCAAGGCCCAGCACGACAACCTGGCCATGGAAAACCGCTTTATGAAGGACTACATCAGGAGCTAAGGCAGAATGCGGAATGAAAAATGAAGAAGGAGATACATCTTCATTCTGCTTTTAAACGACATACTTTTCCACCTTTCCGCGATCGATCTCCACGCCCAGGCCCGGGCCTTGCGGGACTGTGATCATGCCGTCGACGAGTTCCAAGGGGTCTTTAAGCACCGTGTCGCGCAATTGGTTGAGAGCGCATTCTTGACAATCTGAAAAAGCCGCCGTTGCCGCGGCCAGATGCAGCATGGCGGCCTTGCCCGGACCCAGCGATGGCCGCCCGCCTAATAAGGCCCTTGTTTGTGCGGCGCCGATAATGGCCGCGCATTGCCGTGCCGGGGCGATGCCGCCGATCTGATTAAGATCCACAACGAGGTACTTTCCCGCCCCGCAGCGCACCGCGGCCAGCACGTCGGCCGGCGAGTGGATCGCCCGCCAAACGCCCAAGGGCACGGGCGTCTGCCGAGCCAGCGAAGCCAGGGGATAAAGCTCGCGGGTATTTATGGGATCAAGAAAGAACTCCAAATCGGCGTATTCCAATTCGGAGCACAGATCGCGGGCGATTTCCGGACTGTATTGAGCCTGGCCGTCCAGGCGGAGTTGCACCCGGTCGCCCACGTTTTCCCGGACCGCCGCCAGAATGCGTAAATCACTTTCCGCGCGGCCGCTCGAGGCGATCACCTGGTTATGAAAACCTTGCGCGGCCAGTTCCCGGGCGATTTTGCCGATCCGCTCGGGCTGTCCGCCCGGCAAACGCACGGCCACCGGGATCCGCCGCCTATAAATGCCTCCAAACAAGTTATATAACGGTTGCCGAACCGCTTTGCCGGCCAGGTCCCAAACGGCCATTTCCACCCCGCAGCGCAGAGCGGGGGAGGATAACGCATCGAGAGTGTGCAACTCTTCGATGTCGAAAATGCTTCTCCCTTTTAGCACGGCCAGAAGTGCATTTTGCCGCTCGGAGAGTTCCGATTCCCGCCATTTGCTCGATGCCTC
Source organism: Thermoguttaceae bacterium (assembly GCA_049516935.1). Taxonomy (GTDB): domain Bacteria; phylum Planctomycetota; class Planctomycetia; order Pirellulales; family Thermoguttaceae; genus JBEKIK01. Next base: position 15,988 of record JBEKSO010000013.1, on the reverse strand, counting down.
GCCCCAACCTTCAATCCCCGAATCAGTGACCAGGCGGACCAGGAGCGAACGAACCGTCTGCTTCAGTTCTTCCAGCCGAATGTCAACCAGAAACAGTTCCAGATCGTTGATTTTCATAAATATTGTGGAATTAAAATTACGAAGTAGTTAGCCCCCGGTAAACACACCGGGGGCCTCGCAAAGTATTATCGATTTTCTACCCCACGTGTATTCACGGGGGGCTAAATATCAATTTCAGAACACACAAACAATTACCATGTCCCAATTACTGTGCTGCCCGCTTTGACTCGATCGCCCGCTTTGACTTCAAGTCTAAGGTCTGGGATCTGCGGCAGGATCAATTCGGTGCGGGAGCCGAACTTGATCATGCCGAATTTCTGCCCGCGGGCAAGGACTTCGGCGGGCCGAAGATTGCACACGATCCGCCGGGCAATCGCCCCCGAAACTTGCCGCACGATCAAGCGGCGGTGCGGCGGCGACTCCTCTTCCAAGCCGATCCAGGTGTTTTCGTTGCTTATTCCGCTTTCCGGACGCGTGGCGCTCATAAATCCACCGGGCTGATAGCGCAAGGCGATTACCCTGGACTCGACCGGGGCGCGATTCAGATGCACGTTAAAAATCGACAAAAAAATGCTAATCCGCACCGCTGGCCCGCCGATGAAATCTTCTTTTTCCAGGTATGCCACCTCGGTAATCTTGCCGTCGGCCGGCGATACGATCAGCCCCGGCCCTGCCGGCACGCGCCGCCGCGGATCGCGGAAGAAATAAACCACCAAACACAATAAAATTCCCGGCACGAAGGCCAGATACCATATATAGATTGCGGACAAGATTGTCAGCCCCAAAAGCGGCCAGCCGAAAATTTGTAGTTCGGCCAATCCCCAACGGGCAAAGGACAAATTCTCCCGCCAAAGGAAAGGATCGTCGGCCTCGTTCCAATCGCATTGGTACACGTTGCGGCAGTATTTCAGATCACGGGGATCGAGGATTTCGTGCGGGGCCCCCTCGCAACTGCCACGGCGCAACTGGGCCATCCGCCGCACGTAACCGGGGCGGAATTTTTTCAGCCACCAGCGGCGCCACGCGCCCCAGGCCAGTTCGATGCGATAGCACACCCCACCCCCCGGTTGCACGGAGCGAAAATTCTCCGGCAACGATTGCACTTCAGCGCGATTTTGGTCACCAAATTGCGATTTTTCCACGATTATTCTAGCATTAATTGCCGTAATTCAGGTAATTTATTGCGTGCAAATGGATTACGGCAAAGATCATAGCAAATTGCACGCGGGTTTTACAGGGGAAGATTTAGCCACTGCTTGTAGGCGGTGAGAAGGCTTCATCCGGAGTGCTAATCAGCACTGATCTTTACTTGACAATCCGCTTATAAATGACGATAATATAAAAGTTAAGGGGATGGAGTTCCCCCATGCAACCGCCCGAAACCGGGCTAATGACTCCTGCCATGATAGCCTCACGGCAGGGGTAAAACCTCTGTGCCAACAAGCCCTGCCGAGAGACAGGGTTTTTTTGTTGGTACGGAGGAACTCCGATGGAACATGTCTATGCAATAGCCGCGATCTGGCTGGGCCTTGCCGTTCTTGCCACCATGTTGGCCAGTCACTTGCGGATGTCCATGGCACTGGTGGAAATCTGCGTTGGGATGGCGGCGGCAGTTGTCGCCGATCGGTTCTTTCACCCCAATGCCCTAGGCTCGGACCTCGATTGGCTCCGATTCGTGGCCTCGATTGGCGCGGTATTACTGACCTTCCTGGCCGGTACGGAACTTGACCCGGACGCCATGAAAACCAAATTTCGGGAAGTCATGGTTGTCGGGTTGTTCGGTTTTATCGCCCCGTTTCTGGGTTGCGCCGCATTGGCCAGATTCGTTTTAGGATGGGAACCTTCGGCAAGTTGGTTGGCCGGAATAGCCCTTTCAACAACGTCCATGGCCGTGGTCTATGCCGTCATGCTGGAATCTGGTTTCAACAAGACCGAATTCGGCAAGGGCATTTTGGGCGCTTGTTTCGTCAACGATCTGGGCACGGTCATTGCCTTGGGGCTTGTGTTTGCCCCGTTTACCTACCGAACTGCCATTTTTGTCGGGGTCTGCGCCGCCGTTCTACTGTTGCTGCCTTTCCTTACGTCACGCATAATTGCCTGGTATGGCAATCGCACGGCCACCATCCGAACAAAATGGATTTTGTTGGTTCTCTGCGGATTAGGCGCGCTATCGATGTGGGCGGGAAGCGAAGCCGTATTGCCGGCCTATATTGCGGGCATGGTCCTTGCCAAGACCATCGGCCGGGACCATTTTTATGTCCGGCGCTTGCGAACCCTCACTATAGGTTTCCTCACGCCTTTTTACTTCATCCGGGCGGGTTCATTGGTTTCATTGCCGGTGCTCTTGTCCGCTCCCATGGTGTTCGTAGTCCTATTTAGCGGAAAAGTCGTATCCAAGATATTCGGCCTGTTTCCCGTCATCGGCCTGTTCCGAAAGGATGGCAAAGAACGCTGGTATTACACGCTAATGATGTCAACCGGATTGACATTCGGCACGATATCGGCCCTTTACGGCCTGACCCATGAGATTGTTACTAAGGAACAATACTCGTTCCTTGTCGCGGCGGTCATCGGCAGCGCGGTCATCTCGACCATGATAGCCAACGCCGTTTTTCTTCCGCGTCATCTTTTGCCTGAGGCACCGATTGCCGATGAGGGGATGCCGCAATTGGAAGCCGCCTTGGCCGGGACCGCCGATTCCATGAATGGGTTAGAAAATGAATAATACCACCCTTTTTAGTGAGCTATATGAAACTATTCGATGGAGCGACAGTTATAATATCACCCCCGAGAGGCGATGGAGCAAATATCACCCCAACAGCCACGTTAGGTCATTGTCATTGCCCCACTAGCCAAGTGCTGATTAATGGTACAAAATAGGACGTTTTGGACATTCTAATAACTGAAACTGGACTAAACGCCTTTTAATAAAAACTTCAATAGGAGATTAAAACCCAATGAGTTCGACAATTGTGGACATTCGTGGCCGGCAAATTCTTGACAGCCGGGGCAATCCAACCGTGGAAGTCGACGTGGAATTGGCCGACGGCTCGCTCGGCCGGGCTGGGGTGCCCAGCGGTGCAAGCACGGGCGTGCACGAGGCCTGGGAGCTTCGCGACGGCGACAAGGCGAAATACCTCGGGCGCGGGGTTCTGTTGGCCGTGGAAAACGTGAACAACAAGATCGCCGACGAACTGTGCGGCATGGACGCCCTGGATCAATACGCCGTGGATCACAGCATGATCGAACTGGACGGCACGGAAAATAAAAAGAACCTTGGGGCGAATGCGATTTTAGGCGTATCCATGGCAGTTGCCCGGGCAGCGGCCGAACACGCCGGTTTGCCCTTGTTCCGTTATCTCGGCGGGGTGGGCGCGAGGATCATACCCGCCCCGATGATGAACATCGTCAATGGCGGCAGCCACGCCGACAACAACGTGGACGTGCAGGAGTTCATGGTCATGCCCTTGGGTTTCACCAGTTTTACCGACGCCATCCGTTGCGGCTGCGAGGTGTTTCACAATCTGAAGAAGGTTTTGCAGTCGAAAAAGCTGTCCACCAACGTGGGCGACGAAGGCGGTTTCGCACCGGATTTGAAAAGCAACGAGGAAGCCCTGGAAGTGATTATCGAAGCTATCAAGAAGGCCGGCTATAAGGCGGGCGAGCAGGCGTTCATCGCCCTGGATCCGGCCGCTTCCGAATTCTACAGCGCCGAGAAAAAACGTTACTCGGTCGATGGCAAGGACATTACCGCCGAGCAATTGGTCGATCTCTATGCAAAATGGGTGGAAAAATATCCTATCTGTTCGATTGAGGACGGCTTTGCCGAAGACGATTGGGACGGCTGGAAATTGATGACCGATCGGCTGGGAGATAAAATCCAACTTGTCGGCGACGACATATTCGTCACCAATACCAAACGCTTCCAAAAAGGCATCGACGAGGGCATAGCCAACAGCATCCTCATCAAACTGAACCAGATCGGCACCATTACCGAGACGATCGAGGCCATCAACTTGGCCAAGCGCAACGGCTATACCAACGTGATCAGCCATCGCAGCGGCGAGACCGAGGACTCGACTATCGCCGACCTGGCGGTGGCCCTGGGCACCGGCCAGATCAAGACCGGCTCGGCCTCGCGGACCGATCGCATGGCCAAGTACAATCAACTGCTGAGGATCGAGGAGATTCTGGGCGACGCGGCCATTTACGGCGGGCCGCTGTTTCCAAAGAAGAAATAATCCGAGGGAAAAATATAAAGTACAATGAATCGGCTTCATCGAGGCCCGGGGATCGCGATCTTTTGACTTGAAAGTGAAATAGATAAAAGAGAGGGTCGGCGTGGATTGCGCCTGCCCTCTCTTTTTCTTCGCTAACTGCATATTTACGGCAAAACGCTTGTTTAACTCCTCTTAAACCCAATATGCCGGATGTCTTTTTGATCTTGTTCAGCGGGCGCGATATGTGTATCCTATGCCCCAATGGAGTTGCAGCGAGCGAGTTCTCGAATGATCTACAAAATTTTCCGAAGCAAATCATGCACGAGAGAAAGAATCGTGGTGAAGGAATCTTATTCAGGCACTGATAACCTTATCGCCATGACTATGGCGCGGAACTACAACGAGTTCCTTGTGCAAGAAGTGTTGCGACACTCCCGCGGAGCGGCCGTGGCGATGGATTTTGGGGCGGGGGTGGGCACATTTGCCTGCAAGCTGCGAGAATGCGGACTTCATGTGATTTGCATCGAGCCGGACGCCTCGCTGCGTCACGCTCTGCAATCCCAGGGATTTGAGTGTCTGGGGGACATCGAGCAAATACCTGAAGGCAGTGTTGATTATATCTTTTCTCTGAACGTGTTCGAGCACATCGAGGACGACACGGCGATGTTCCGCAAAGTTTACCGGCGTCTTCGGCCCGGCGGGCGGTTTTATCTTTACGTGCCGGCATTTCCCATCCTCTACACCAGCATGGATCAAAAGGTGGGGCATTATCGCCGCTACCGGGCGCACTTGCTGAGCAGGCAACTGGCGAATATCGGATTTAGCGTGCTCACGGCCCGCTATGCCGACAGCCTGGGGTTCTTGGTCACGCTTCTATACCGGATGATCGGCAACAGCCGCGGAGACTTGAACCAAGGCGCCCTTCTTACGTATGATCGCATCCTGTTTCCGCTCAGCCGACTATTGGACAAGTTTGTGGGCCGCGTAATCGGCAAGAACCTGGCTGTATCAGCAGTCCGGCCGCTTGATGTACAGGCCGAAAGTCGCCTGCCGACTTTTACAAGACCTCAATTTCTCTTGCGGGAACGATTGGCGGCGGGTTGAAAGACGCGACCATCCGCGTTACTTCAATTTGAAATGCGTATTAAATGGCTGCTGCAATATCACCGCTAAAAAAATAGCCAGCGCGAAACCGGAGGGATGGAGATATACTATCTCGCTCGTCTGGCGGGAATCCGCAAAGGCGGCGAACGCTCCGATACAGCGATGCCGCGTCGGAGTTGGTATTCGACTTCGCGGATCCTCCGCGTCATGCAATGCAGAATCAAGCCGGCGGTAAACTGGAGCATTCCCAGCAAGACCATGCCGACGGCGAGAATCGCACTTGGCACATGGAGGACGTTGCCTGTATGGAGGTAGTCGAGAATCGGCGGCATGCCGGCAGCGCAGCCTCCCAAGACCAGTGCAATTGCAAGGCAGCCAAAAAAAGTAAGCGGCTTGTAATCGCGCATGAGGGCGAAGATCGTGCCGAGAATGCGGAGGCCGTCGTGCATGGGGCGGATTTTGGAGAAGCTGCCCTCGGGCCGGGTGGAGAGATCGATGGGGACTTCCGCCACGTGCAAGCCCGCCTCCAGGGCCTTGATAGTCAGTTCGGTTTCCACTTCGAATCCGCCACCGACAAGAGCCACAGTTTTGACGAACTCGCGGCTGAAGGCCCGATAACCGGAGAGAATGTCGGTCAATCGGACATGAAATATAGCGTTAAGGGTGGAGAGGAATATGCGGTTGCCCAACAAATTGAGTTGGCAGAACTTGCTGTTCGACTCGGCGTGCAAACGCGATCCGACAACCATTTCGGCCTCTCCGCGTAGAATCGGGTCGATCAGGCGGGCTACTTCGGAGGCCGGATAGGTGGCGTCGCCGTCGATCATCACGTATATATCGGCATCGATCATGCGAAACATCGATTGCACGACGAATCCTTTTCCCTGTCGCCTCTCCCGCAAGACCATCGCACCGGCCTGGTCGGCGATTTCCGCGGTCCGATCGGTGGAATTGTTGTCGAACACATAGATGGTTGCGTTGGGGAGTTCCGCCTGAAAGTCGGCGATTACCGAGCCTATGGTCAATTCCTCATTGTAGCAGGGGATAAGAACAGCGATATCAAGTTCCTGGATTTTGCCGGGATCCTCGAAGGGAATAGTCGCTTCCTGGCGCAGAATGCTTATCATTTGCAGATCCTCCTTCCCTGGAGAGTTTTCGGCGTTGCACGCGCCGCATGACAGCACTGATAGCACGGCGGCTATCGCGAACGGAGTCCATCCCTAATTACAGCAAGCGTACTTGTACATTCCGGCATCGCATATGGTCAAGAGCATTTCTTGATCGCTTTACTTGCCCGTTGCGGCGCGGCCTGGATCGTCTGCTTTTGGCGTGAGCAAGAGATATCCGACGTGCGAGAATTCAATATTGACCATTTCGCGGAATCGGGGGGAGTCCAAGAACCGAATATCGCAAATCAGAGGCATAATGATACAGGCGTATTTTCTTTTTCTAAAAATCCAATCGTAAACTTCTTCTTCACTCTTACAATTCCGGAACTCCTTATAATTTTGATAATATAATGGCTGAACCAATCCATACTGAGGGATGTGCAACATTTCAATACGTTGGTCGGCCAGACATAAGAAGGGGGATGAAACCAGCAGACAATTTGATTCCTTGCCAAACTTGTACGATGCCACCATAAACACTTTCTTAATTTCTTCCAGAGCCGGCAGGCGAAAACCGGCTTGTTCGAATCGCCTGGTAAACACCTCGACCAAAGGATATGGAGAGTAAATTCTCGTGGCATACAAAAACAAGGCCGCCTGAATAAGAATCGCCGCCGCCAGAGTCATAAGAGCCAAGATCCGCGATAGACGATGCAACCGGATGTGTTCCCAAAGCACATCCATGGTCATGCCGAGCAAAATGGAACCTACAGCCAGCGGCCCGATGAAGTATCGTATATTTGGACTGGTAATTTTCCACCACAAGACCACCGAAGCGGCGAAAAGACCGAAGAGCAACCATCTCAGCAGCATGTTTTTTCGAGCAAAAAATGCAAGCGGCATAAACCATGCCAAAGCGAAGAAATTGATGCCGAAAAGGTACGCGCCGTTCTCCACGTATTGCTCGCCGTGAAAGGTCAGATGGGCAATACTTCCAAAACCAGGTTCATGATCATAACGAATTCCTTCCATATTGACCGGCGGCAGCCATTCTGAATGGAACAAACCATTCCACCAAGGAAAGAGGGGATTTTTCGTCAAACAGTAGTTCTCTATCAGAAACGGCGACACGATGAGCATAGCGGACAGAACGCCTGCAACCAACCAGATCATTGGGCGATAAGTTTTTTGTCGTAAACAATGGATCGATAAGGCCGCCAATATAATCACGGCCACAGGCGCGATAAGAAAGACCGCTTGTTGCTTGTACAAGTAAGCGATAGCCGCCATGACAAGTGACAAAAAGACGGTGTAGAAATTAAGGCATTGAAGACCATTCAAGAGCACGATCATCATAGCTGTTACAGACAAAACATTCATAGTTTCCAAGTTGACGGCGCATACTATGACTCCCAAAAACGGCGTAGAAACGAGCACCAAGAGGGTGCATAGCGCCGTTCGAAGTCCGAAGGTTCGTCGGCAATAATCTTCGAGAAGCAACAAGGCGGCGACTGGCGCGGTTAAGTTTGCCAACCGCAGGGCGTATTCGCCGCCCAGGAGGTAGCTGATTGTGTAATAGCTTTGGGCAAAGACCTCCGAATCGATTGCCCAGCCATTTCTTGGGTCGAACATATGTTGGCCGAATAAGGCAACTTGCTTGGGAAAAAAGATGTGCCTCACACATTCATCCCACATATATGTTGGCAAGAGGGAAAAAGGCAGCATGAAAATCGTCCAAAAGAGGACAGCCCATTGACCTGGAGTAAATCGGTATGATTTTGCCCGTATCGCAGCAATCGCAAATACCTCTGTCAAAGGGCGCCACAAAAATAAAATTTCGCCCAGGAAGAAGGCAAAGTACGCCCAACTATAGTTGACCGGCCAGTGGAGGGCGATCCAAACGATATATGTGTTAGTCGTTGCACCCAGGAACCACGAGAAGATCAATCCCGCGAGGCTAAAATCGCTCGGCATGTTGCGGCCGCGTAGTCGCCGGTAGATCGGAATGCCGAGAGCAAGGCCGGCCGTCGTCTGGATAGCGAATCCCACGAGCGCGCCCGCCTGGCCCGCTGCGACAATTATTACCGTGGGGACAAGGAATATTAGCAAATCGTTATGTAGAACTTTAATGCATAATATACAGGATGCAGCCAACAAGACGGCAAAGATAGCTGCGGAGAATACGGATTTCCGGGAGAGATAGAAATAGTTAGTATCATCGAACCTGGTAATATCACTGGTGATCGGATGGCGGACCATAATTTGATATGCCGCATATCCGACGAGCATAAACAGAATAAGCGACGCCAGCAGCGTTCCCCACAGCATAAGACTTTTTTTCCCAGCCAATATGGTTCCTCCATGAGATTTCTGAAATGCAACGCTCCACAACGTATTACATTTTAAGAATCATTCGTAATCCGCGCACGGCTGACGCTAGTTCCACCGGGCTGCGCAATCGCCACAACCGTTTGAGGATAAATTTCGGTCTTAGGAAAAAGCGCCGGTGTGCCGAATCGTAGTAGCGCTGCACCACTTCCGGGGCGACGGTGGGCAAATTCATAACCGGTTGCGAGAGATTATAGTCTTCCCAATTCCTCGTCAACAGCAAATCGTTTTCCATTGCCCAGCGGAACATCTCCGTGCCCGGAAAAGGAGTGGTGATATTGAACTGCACAAGGTCGGGATCCAGCCGCAGAGCAAAGCGGATATTTTCTTCCATCGAGGCTTCGGTCTCACCCGGATTGCCAAGCATGAAAGCGGCGCGGACGTCCAGCCCCAGTTTCTGCATGGATTGGATGACGTGCTCGACTTTATCCACGTCGATCTTTTTATTGATGTTTTTGAGGATAATTGGGTTGGCCGACTCGACGCCGAACATCACCTGATGACAGCCGGCGTCTTTCATCATGCGAAAGGTTTCTTCGTCAAAGGCGTCGATCCGCGTGAAACAACTCCAGGTAAGATCCATTTTCCAATCGATGACGGCCCGGCAAAAGGCTTGAACTTCAGGTTTGACGGCCGTGAAGGTGTCGTCATAGAAACAGACCTCCCGAATGCGGTAGCGATCTTGCAACAGCTTCACTTCCTCGGCCACTTTTACGCCTGAGCGAAATCGCAGGCGGTCTCCGAAAATGCGGTAGCAAAAGGTGCATCTTCCCGGACAACCCCGCGTGGCCAGCACGGAGGTGGCAGGAGTTCGTTTTACGGCGCCCGCCGCGGGCCGATACTTGCTCATCGGCAGCAGATGATAAGCTGGAAAGGGCAGGCTATTCAGATCGCGGATTAATTCGCGGTCCGGATTGTGGAGCACTTGCCCGTCGCGGCGATAGGAAATGCCGTTAATAGCTTCCCAGGGTTTTTCGGCGGCGATATCGATAAGCGTGTTTTCACCCTCGCCGCGCACCACAAGATCCACGGCCGGTTCAGCAAGAACTTCATCGGGAAGAACCGTGGGATGCACGCCTCCGAGAACCACGAGCGTATGGGGCCACTGGGCTTTGACGCGTCCGGCAATCTCCAACGCGTTGCCGATCAAGGGCGTCGTGGCGGTAATCCCGACCAACTCAAAATCTCCTTGTTCATGCATCCAGGGAGTGAGGGAATCGAGCTCTAGCCGCTCGGCATGGGCGTCAAGAATCGTCACGTCGTGACCTTCCCGTTCCAGTACGGCGGCCAGCCAGGCGACTCCCAACGGCGGCATGATGCTAGCAACATTGCGCCAAACATTCTTTCGGTTCCAAATCACCCAAGGAGGATTAATTAGCAGAATTCGCATAAAGTACCCTTTTATATAGGGTGGCGACAAACTTCAAATGCAACATTTCACCAGCTGTTTTTCCCGAGAAAAAGCAATGCTAGCGATGCTGGCATGACATTCGAATTTTCCGAAGTATAACGTTAAGTCGATTTATATCCGAAGTGTTTATAAACAAAGGTTTTTCGCGCGCTGCATTTGAAGTTTGTCACCACCCCTTTAAACATGGAGGTAAAACATTCAATTTATACGTTACAGGTTGCCAGTTCATTGTTTTTGCGCCCCCATGCCATGAATGAGTATTCGTTCAACTCAGTTGGCTTGTCGGAATACAATGTCTGGTAATCGCGGCTGTACTCATCCAGCCAATTAGAGATTTTTTTTATACTCATGGGCGAGGGATGCATGCGTGCGTGGTCTTCGGGACGCGTTTCACCTTCTTTAACGGTGTTTACCTGGAATAGAAACTGTCCCTCATCCCTCAGCAAGCTCATGAAATTATGCAATAGTTGTCGGGGCTGAGTGGTATGGTCGAGGACGTTAAAGCAAATTGCCATATCGAATGAATTCTTGCCGGTTTGGCAAAGATGTTCGAGGTCGGCAATATATTCCACGCCTCCTGTTCGAGCGCGATTGAATAACTTTTCATACTCCATGTTTAACGGATCGTAGCCGACTTTGCGTTTACCGGGCAGATACTCAATCATTCCCAACGGGCCACAGCCGATTTCCACTATACTGGCATCACGAAGTTCGTCCAAAGTCCATCCGGTTTTAAAGAAGTGCTCGAGCATGTGTATACACTGTAACCATGGGAACGCGCGTGGGTCATTGCCGGCATAGCCTTCGAACGCCACCCATCGCCAGAATGCCAGCTCACGAAGTTGTGCATCATCGTAGGTAGACCTGCCCGAAGGCACGCCCTGCAAAACTTTATTGATCCGTGCAAGTTTATCCGTATCCAGATCATCGCCCAGGTAATTGTGATTGGGGCGTTTGAAGGGTAGCAGTTGCTTGCTCGCTCCGCAGGCGATCTCTTTGGCAAGACTCAGGAGTAAGGTGTGAGATGAAACAGAATTTTGTTTTAAGATATCAAGATGAAAAGAGCACTCGGGAGAAGGCATTATGGAGTAAGATGGCGCCTTATATGGTTTATATAGAAATTTATTTACAGTCGATTTAACGTACATTAAAGTCTTGCCGTGAATTTCGGATAGTTGCATAAGTGTCGCCTTTTAGCGTCAAGCGGCGCGTTGGTGGAAATGAATCGGTTCCGTCCATAGATGGCTGAACGGCCCGGACCAGGCCCTGGCGGCGCTGGGGTCCCCCCCCTGGACCAACCACAGATATAGTTGTTCATAAGCAGAATACGCAGTTTTGCAGTCCATGGCACGCCGCAAGGAATCTGATAATATTGGTCGGGGACGCTCGACGTACATTTCTTTCATGGCCTTCGCCAAATTCCTTATGAACTGCGGATCATCCTTAGTAAGATACTTCGTGAGCGTATCGTATCCAACATCCGTAATCGACTCAAATGGAGGCGGTATAAGGTATCCGCCGACCTCGGGCAACAGGTCCGGTGCGCTGCCGACGGCAGTGGCTGCAACCGGCAAATCAGCACAAATTGCTTCAGCCAAAGCCAAGCTCCAACCTTCCCACAAAGAAGGCAGTACAAACGCGTCGGCCATGCAATAAAACAGTTCGACTTCGTCGTGATAACCGGGCAGGATGACGACTTTTTCCAGTCCGTGGCCGATAATCGAACGTTTGAGCTTAGATAAGTACCGCGGATCGCCGGCTTTTCCCAGAAGAATCAATCTGGCTTCGGGATGCTCGGCATAAACTTCGGCAAAAGCTTGGACCAGCAGGATCTGCCCTTTCGGCGCTTGAATGCTGCCTACATTGAGGAATGCGTAGTTTTCCGGGCGCAGCGCCATTTTCCGGCGCAGACGATCACGCTGATCGGCATTCTTCACTTTATTCAATCGCCTTGTGTTGATCCCGTTAGGAATAACGACCATTTTTGAAACCGAAAGTCCCAGATTGACATCCGAGTAATGGGCGGCCGCTTGCGAAACACAGGCGTATGCGGAAGTGAAGCGATCGTTGCATTGATATGCCGCGCGATGATCGGGCGTTATGCACACATAGGCGCCGTGAATGGTCTGTATGAAGGGAATACCCAGTTCCGCGGCAGCGGGGGCTCCAAATAAGGAAAAATGAGCATTTACCACGTCGACTTTTTCTTCCACCAATAGATTCCGATAGGCTTCCTTGCGGTTCGAAGCGGGCAGTGTAAGCAGGCGAATTCCGCGTCTTCGCGCATCGGAAACCGCGCTGCCATGTTCTCCCAACACCAGCATTGTGGTTTGACAGCATCTGCTATCGAGATTAAGCATCATATCGATAACAACCTGCTCCATGCCGCCATCTGTAAAAGAGTCGACCTGCATGAGCACGTTTAGCGGACGTCCGGCCGATTGAAAAACCCGAGGCGCAAACCGCGCGCGTTTGGCGGGTGAACGCGTGGCGGTGAAGAAATTACGGTTATTCGCGTAGCAAACCGCTAAGGAAAGAAAAGCTTTGGCGGACTTTATGTGAAATGCCTGGGGCGTAACCAAGGCCAGCCTCTCCAAAGTACATTTCGCCTTGGTGAAACATGCGGCCCCGGTTCGGCGGATTTCGTTGTGATAACGGTAAGGCGCCGATAGATCTTCGTTGAACAGCGCCACCACGCTTAATCCCTCGGGCAGTTTGTTGGCTGCGACGGCCGGCAGGTTGCGCGCCTCGACTATAAGCATCTTTTTCGCTCCCGCCAGTTCATCGAGCGGTTGGCCCGACCATAAAGCCGCCTGATGAGGCTCGAGATTGGTTTTTTTCAGCCAGGATTGTATCGCTTCGTCGACATAGATCGTCCAAGGTTGTCGATAGTAATTTTCGCGCTCGCGCTGATAATCCATCAAGTTCCTGGCACGTTCGAAAATTTTCAATTCCACGGCATGGCCGCTCAGGCTGTCGTCGTGAACGCGGTAGCGGTAAAGCACTTCGTCGCTGTCCAGATGGGCAATGCGAAAAGCCGAATTGACTCTCATCCAGTAGTCATAATCTTCTATGCCCAACATCGGATCATATTCACCTATAAGACGCCCCACCCACCCGCGATAAAGGAAACAAGGCCCTATGAAATTGTCCAAAACGTTGCACAAGGGCTTGGTGTTGTGCGGCAGATGGATCGCTGGATCAGTGGGATGGCGACGATTATGCGGCCGGAAACTAGGATCGGTAAGCGGTTGTTTATTCTCGTTAATAGCCATGTAGTCCGCATAAACCATTACCAGGTCCCGATGCGCTTGCAGAAAGGCGACCAGTTTCTTTAATTGCTCGGGATGCATCATATTGTCGGCTGAAGTCCAGGTCAGAAACTCTCCGCGTGCGAACTGGAATCCGTTGCTTAGGGCCTTGGGCAGTTTCTGGTTCGATTGCCGCAGAATGCGGACTTGTGGATGGCCGGCGTAATTTGCCAGTAATTCATCTATGCCGTCGGTCGAGCCGTCGTCGACAATGATCAGCTCGAAGTTCCGATAGGTTTGGGCAAGTACGCTTTCAATCGAAGGACCCACGAGATATGCATGGTTGTAGACCGGAAGCACCACGCTCACCAAACCCTTGACCTCCACAGTTTCAGAAGAGGCGAAAGATAAATGCGATAGCCGTTTTCGCGTCAGACTAATATATTTTTTTAAATTCCGGTACAGTATTCGCAAGAGATTTTCCAACCGGCCGCCGGGGGGAATTGCCGCCTCCCGCATCCTCCGCAGCAATAAAGCCAATCGCCATGTACGGCTCCGAGTAATGGCCGCTAATTCCGTCTGCAACGAATTCAAATGCTCTTCTAACTCGGCCACCTGAGCCTGTAGTGTTTTTATAATATCCCGCCCATCGGCCGCATAATTATCCGAATCCCGCACCTGTACCCCGTTGTCGATTCGTTCGGAATCGATATCCGCAAAGGATGCAGGCAAATCGCATTTTTTTTGATCGGAGTCTATCATGGAAACTGTCGAAAAAAAGCAAAGAGTTCGCGCTTTTTGAATAATACCGGCTCAACCGCATGTGCGTTAGTCACCCGGTTCTCCATGCAAAATGCCGGCCTTCCGCTTATGTGACAAAACTTCCCGTGTTAAAGTTGGAATTCTACTATGTGGGAATAAAAAAGTGCAATACAACTTTGCCGCCCTGCCAACCCTGCAAAAGGGTGGTGCTGTGCATGCGACGCCTTAGAAAACGTCTAAACTATTGACGTTAGCATGGCGAATGAACCGAGGCCGACCAACGGGAGGCCGGAAAATACAACAAAAAGGTTGTCTTGTCGGACCATTATCAAAGCAAACATCAATAAAGAATGACCACACCCTTGCGAATGCGGTCATTACGGCAATTTGCGGACAAGCTGTATTGAAGTTGAACGAGGTTGCCTGAAATGTGATCAGGCAACCTCGGCATGTGATAGCATGCTAAAATTTAACAATCTAAATTGCCCTCGAATCTTGTCAAGTCAACCAATTTTCCGAGGACTGTTCGAGCCAAATGTCTTGATCCTGCAAGACTCTGTCAATGGCCGCTACTTCTTCCTTCGCATCGGTTTGTGCCGAAATATCATCTTCATCCTGGTTATCCGCTCCGGCCGCGTCCATAATCCGTTGTGAAGAATTCGATGCCGCCAGGGCGCCGGAGCTAAAAACAAGGTCTTTAGTGGTGATGGCTAAATTATTTGGGTTATCGACTAAACTCGCACCGTCCGTTCCGGTTGAATTGGTGTTCGCGGCGGCCAATAAGGAACTCGACTGCGATGCAGTGGAAGCGGTGGTAATCGCCCCAGTCAGGTGCGAGGTGGTGAAGACGTGCGTTACCTTGTCGTACATGTACCCGCCCACGTAATACGTGCCCGGGGCGAATTTGGCCGGATCAAAGGTGTAGGTGCCGTCGGAGGCGGCAGCCTTGTCGATTTCGATCCATTTCTCGTTGCCGTTCAAGAGCGTGGCGTCCGTGTCCAGGCATAGAGTGACTACGTCGTTGGCCGTTACGTTTGTCGCCGTCCAGGTGACCGTGATGGGCTGTCCAGGGCCGTATGTGCCCGAGGTGGGAGCGGTCAACGTGAAGGTCGGGGCCGGGATGGTAATCGCCCCAGCCAGGTGCGAGGTAGTGAAGACGTGCGTTACCTTGTCGTACATGTACCCGCCCACATAGTAAGTGCCCGGGGCGAATCTGGCCGGATTAAAGGTGTAGGTGCCGTCGGAGGCGGCGGCCTTGTCGATTTCAATCCATTTCTCGTTGCCGTTCAAGAGCGTGGTGTCCGTGTCCAGGCATAGAGTGACTACGTCGTTGGCCGACACATTGGCGGACGTCCACGTGATTGTCATAGATTGGCCGGGGGCGTATGTACCCGAGGTGGGAGCGGTCAACGTGAAGGTCGGGGCCGGGATGGTAATCGCCCCAGTCAGGTGCGAGGTGGTGAAGACGTGCGTTACCTCGTCGTACATGTACCCGCCCACATAGTAAGTGCCCGGAGCGAATCTGGCCGGATTAAAGGTGTAGGTACCGTCGGAGGCGGCAGCCTTGTCGATTTCGATCCATTTCTCGTTGCCGTTCAAGAGCGTGGCGTCCGTGTCCAGACATAGAGTGACTACGTCGTTGGCCGAGACATTGGCGGACGTCCACGTGATTGTCATAGATTG